>JANNGC010000505.1:0-1982 GCA_031380445.1 Pedosphaera sp. | reverse complement strand
CTGCAAAATAACGGCGGCCCGACGCTGACCATCGCGCTGCTCGGCGGCGCAGCCATCAACGGCGGCGTGAACGCGAACGTCCCCGGCGGCGTGACCACCGACCAGCGCGGCAGCGGCTTCCCGCGCAGCGTGGGCACGGTGGACATCGGCGCGTATGAACACCCGAACCCCGTGGACCTCGTGGCCACCACCGCCAGCGCGGCGGAAGGCACCGGCGCAGGCACCACCGCCTTCACCTTCACCGTCACCCGCCCCGGCGCGACGACGAACGCGGTGACGCTGGACTACGCCATCACCGGCACCGGCCCGAACCCGGCGGACGCCGCCGACTTTGGCGGCACGCTGCCCAGCGGCAGCATCACCCTCGGCATCGGCATCGCCAGCAACACCATCACCATCGCCGTCACCAATGACGCGCTCGTGGAGACGGACGAGACCTTCAGCCTCACTCTGAGCAACCCCACCGCCGCCCACGCCATCGCCGGCACGGGAGCGGTGGCGACCATCTTGAATGATGATTCCAACACCGCGCCCGTGGCCGTGGATCATTGCGACGGCGCGATCAGCGGCACGCCCGCGATTATTCCCGCCGTGAAACTTCTGGTCGGCGCGAGCGACGCGGACGGCGACCCGCTCACGCTCGCCTCGGTGAGCGCGGCGAGCACCAACGGCGGCACGGTGGCCATCACCGGCACGAACGTCACCTACACGCCGCTCGGCGGCTTCATCGGCACCGACGCCTTCACCTACACCGTGAGCGACGGACGCGGCGGCAGCGCCAGCGCCACGGTGGTGATGAATGTCCTCGATGCAACTCTGCCGCTGCTCAACCGCGTGCAAGTGGTGCGCGGCTCGAACGCGCCGCTCGTGCGCTTCATCGGCCTGCCGTGCCACGACTACACGCTGCTGCGCTCGCTCGGGCCGCAAGGCCCGTTCACCCCGCTGCTCACCATCACCGCGCCCGCGAGCGGCTTGATCGAACACCTCGACACCACGCCGCTGACCAACATCGTGACCGTGACGAGCTACACGGACACGAACAGCGTGACGCACTTCTCGACAAACACGCCCTACAGCTCGGTGTTCTTCCGCATGGTCACGCAGCCGTAAGATCAAACCCGCTCCGATGTCGCAGCGCGCGAGGTTAAACTCGTCGCGCTGCGACCACAGCGTAGTGGGTCCGGCGCCCTCGCCTGTCTTTAGTCAGGCAAGTGCCCCCGCTTGCCATCTCTGCTACAGGCGGAGGGCGCCTGCGCGACTCCTGCCAGGCGGGGGCGGCTGTCCCACTGCCGGGAGCGCGGTGAGTTTTATCGCGCTGCGACCGACCCGCTTCGGGCTTGGGATTCAGTGAGGTTGGCTCATGGTTTGATGGTTGCGGGCCACGACGGAAGTTTCTGCAAACGCGCCTTCATCTCCTGCACCACGGCGGCGTTCGCCGGCACCGTCGCCACGTTGCGTGTCTCCTCGGAGTCGGCGTCGTGATCGTAGAGTTCGCTCGTGCCGTCGCTCCATTGCGTGAAACGCCAGCGCGCGGTGCGGACGGTGCGTCCGAAATTATTCGGCCCGCGCGTGACGAGTGTGAAGGCCGCGTCCTTGTGCGCGCGGGTCGCGTCCTCGAGCACGGGGCGCAGGCTTTTGCCGGCGAGGGCGTGCGGTGGTTTCTGTCCGCACAGGTCCGCGAGGGTGGGGTAAATATCCACCAACTCCACGGGCGCGCGGCACACTTGGCCGCCCTTCATTCCCGGCGCGGCGATGAGTAGCGGCGCGCGGCACGAGCGGTCGAAGAGCGTGGCCTTGTTCCACCAGTCGCGCTCGCCGGTGTGATAGCCGTGGTCGCCCATGAAGATGACCACGGTGTTGTCCCAGAGTTTCAGCCGGTCGAGCGTGTCGAGCAGCCGTCCGACTTGCGCGTCCATGAACGACACGCCCGCGAGATACGCGCGAAGAAAATCGCGCCGGTCGCGGTCGGTGAACTCGGTGAA
>JANNGC010000879.1:0-6608 GCA_031380445.1 Pedosphaera sp. | reverse complement strand
GAACGGAGCGCGGACCGCCGAGTCCGCGTGTTCGTGTTCTTGTTTGTCTTCGTCCGTGTCTTTTTGCCGCCCGTCTTTGAATCCTGAAAGGATTCGGATAAATCAGCCCAGCGTTGCGCCGCCGGGGCGCTACGCTGGGTCGGTGATCGGATGAGGGAACAACTCTGAAAGAGTTGAATCACGGTCTGACCGATGCGCGGCGGATACAACTCTTTCAGAGTTGGGGAACACTTCGGAACATCTCACCCAGGGTAGCTCGTGCCTGGCAACCCTGGGCTGGATGATTCAATCCTTTCAGGATTGAAACACCATCATCCGCACTGCGCCTTCTGCCTGAGCGCGTGGTCCACCAGCACCAGCGCGGTCATCGCCTCGACCATCGGCACGGCGCGCGGGAGCACGCAGGGGTCGTGGCGGCCCCGGCCTTTGAGTGTCGTGTTCTTCAGATTCACGTCCACCGTCTCCTGCTCGTGCATGACCGTGGCCACGGGCTTGAACGCCACGCGGAAATAAATCGTCTCGCCGTTCGAGATGCCGCCCTGCACGCCGCCGGAACGGTTGGTGAGCGTATGGACTTTACCCCCGCGCGCGCGGAACGCGTCGTTGTGCTCGCGGCCCGTCATCAGAATGCTGCCGAAGCCGGAGCCGATCTCAAACGCCTTGGATGCAGGCAGGCTCAACATGCCCTTGCCGAGATCCGCTTCGAGCCGGTCAAACACCGGTTCGCCCCAGCCCGCGGGCACGCCGCGCGCCACGCCTTCCACGATGCCACCTACGCTGTCGCCCGCGCGGCGCATCTTCTCGATAAGCCGGATCATCTTCTCTGCCGTGGCCGCTTGCGGGCAGCGCACGATGTTCGATTCGATGTCCTTCACTTTCACGGTCTCGGGATTCACGTCGGCGATGATGCGTTGCACTTGTTTCACGTAGGCGAGCACTTCCACGCCGAAGCGTTCGCGCAAAATCTTTTTCGCAATGGCCGCCGCCGCCACGCGCCCGATGGTTTCGCGCGCGCTGGAACGTCCCCCGCCCTGCCAGTTCCGAAAGCCATACTTCGCCTGATACGTGTAGTCCGCGTGCGAGGGGCGGAACTTCGTGGCCATCTCGCTGTAAGCCTCCGGGCGCTGGTCGGTGTTCTTCACCCACATGCTGATGGGCGTGCCGAGCGTCTGCCCCTCGAAGGTGCCGGAGAGAATTTGCACTTCGTCGCTTTCCTTGCGCGGCGTGACGATCTTCGACTGGCCGGGGCGACGACGATCCAGATCGGGCTGGATGTCCGCCTCCGTGAGCGCGAGGCGCGGCGGGCAGCCGTCCACGACGACGCCGACGCCACCACCGTGCGATTCGCCCCAGGTGGTGATGCGAAAGAGATGACCAAACGAATTGCCCATGCGCGGAGCGTGGCAAAAAGATCGGGGGCAGGTCAAATCAGGGAAAATCATCGGAGCGCGGACCGCCGAGTCCGCGCGATTCTTAGCACCCTGAAGCTGGAACCACGGAAGACACCGAAGACACGGAACGAAAACTGAGGCCAGAGGTTCGACTGGATTTGCCCGGAGCGCCGGGCTCCGATCCGGCTCAGGGTGGTTGAGCTTCCTTTGTGCCGGGCCGGAGACCGGCGCTCCAATCCAACTCGTAATTGAACACCAACACGCGGACTCGGCGGTCCGCGCTCCTTCCCTACTCGCCGATGAAATGCACGACTACGCGGCGGCGATGCGCGTGGGTGCGGTGTTCCCAGAGATAAATTCCCTGCCACGTCCCGAGCGCGAGTTCGCCGCGCGTGATCGGGATGGTCAAATTCACCGCCGTGAGCGCAGTTCGGATGTGGGCGGACATGTCGTCCTCACCCTCGGCGGTGTGGATGAAAATCCCGTCGCCATCCGGCACGAGGCGCGCAAAGAACGACTCAAAGTCCACGCGCACATCCGGGTCGGCGTTCTCTTGGATCAGCAGCGAGGCGGACGTGTGCTGAAGATGCAGCGTGACCTGCCCGGTCTGAATCTTCGTGGCCCGCAGCAGCGCGGAAACTTCCCCGGTAAAATCGTGAAACGCCCGCCCGCGCGTGGCGATGGTAATCTCGTGCTGAGACTGGCGCAGCATGGGCGGCGAAAGCTACGGCGTGAGGTCGAGCATCTTCTCCAGTTGCGCGTTGCGCGGATGCCCGCCGTCGCGCGCCTTCTGGTAATGCCAGCGCGCCAGCGCCAGCGCGGGCGGCGTCTGCGTGGCATAGACCACGGCGAGGTTGTTGTGGGCCACGGCGTTGCTCGGCTGAAGTTGAATCGCCCGCCGCAGGGCTGCCTCCGCCGGGCCGCGCTGCCCTTTCTCGCTCAACACGATGCCGAGATAATTCTGCGCGTCCGCGTAATCAGGATTCGACTGCGCGGAACGGCTGAGGGCGTCGAGCGCCTCGTCCATTTTGTTTTCGCGGAAGCGGATGCGGCCGAGTACGTAGAGGCTGAAGTAATCGTCGGGGTCGAGCCCGAGCGCCTTGGTCACGGACTTTTCCGCGCCAGTGTAGTTGTTCAGCTCGACCTGCGCGGAGGCGAGGTTGCCGAGCGTGGTCACGTTGTTCTCATCCTGCCGCAGCACTTCGAGATAATTCTTTTCCGCCTCGGCAAACTGCGCGGTGGAGAAGGCGCGCTCGGCGGCGCGCAGCAACGGCGCGGCCCCAGGAGGCACGCCGCGCGAAACCTTGGGCCGCTCCTTCTCAATCGGCGCGACGCCGGTGAACGGCACGGAAGCCGACGGCGCGGCAACATTAGCCACCAGCGCGGCAGGCGGGCGGTTGAAGAGCGCAAGTTCATCCGACGAGTACGGCGTGGGCTTGGCTTCCAAGGACTGCACGCGCGCACGCAGCGTTAGCAACTCGCGCTGCGCATCAGGCGGCATGGCCGGACTGGGCGCGAGCGCGCTCTGCCGCTGGTTCTGCTGCGCGACCTGCTTCCAGAGTTCGAGCTGCTTCTGGAGGCCGAGCGATTCGCCTGCGAGCTTCCGCATGGCAACGTCGCTCTCGGCGGCCTGCGTGGTGTATTGCGCGCGCGCGGTGTCGGCGGCGGTGGAGAGCGCGGCGTATTTGTCGCGCCACTCGGCGGTCTGTTTTTTCAACACGTCGTTCTCGGTGCGGAGCGCGAGGATGGTGTCGTTCTGCTCGTTGATTTTCGCGGTGGAATCAGGCGGCGTGGTTTTCTGCGCCGCGACCTGGGCTTTGATCAGTTCGTTCTCCTTGAGCAACGAGCGGATGCGTTCCTCCGCTTTCGCGAGGTCGCGCGGGTCCACCATCGCGGGCTGCGCGGAGAGGGCTTCTTTCAATTTTGCGCCCAAGGTTTTGTTGTCCTGCTTGAGCCGCTCAATCTCCGTCTGCAACTCACGCACCTGATCAAACTCCGCCGACATCGGCAGCGCGGTGCTGGGCGGGGAACTGTTCGTCGGCTTCGGCAGCAGGCCCACTTCGGGCGGCGTGGTGCTGGTGCTGGCGGGCGCGGGCTGACTCTTCGCAGAGAGCGCGGAGGTGATCGGCGCGAGCTTGGTGGCGACGTAGTTGAGCCGGTAATTGATCACGCGCTCGTTCCAGCCGGGGAAAAGCGTGCGGAAGCGGGTGAGGCCCTGCTGCGCCTCGGCATAACGCAACGCCGCCGCGCGCTGGTCGCCCATGTCGTTCAGGCGGTCGGCCTCCTGGATGGACTGGTAGATGCGCACGTATTGCTCGTCCGGCCCTTGCGCGCGCGCGACGACGCACGCGAAGACAACGCAGGCAAGCAGGCACAGCAAACGGTTCATGCGAACGATTCTAGGCGCGCGGCGGACGCTTGGCAATTCCTCCGGCTCAATGTGGAGCCGCCGCCATTCCGCCCGTCGCGCCG
This sequence comes from Pedosphaera sp., assembly GCA_031380445.1. Lineage (GTDB taxonomy): Bacteria > Verrucomicrobiota > Verrucomicrobiia > Limisphaerales > SIBH01 > JANNGC01. The sequence goes on along the minus strand of JANNGC010000879.1, from coordinate 2,745 downwards.
ACCTGGCGTTTGGGCGGATGAAAAAACAGCGCGAGCGCAATCGCCGCCACCGTGGAGCAGGCCAGCGGCACAAGGAATAGTCCCTTGAAATCCGTGATGCCGTTCTGCGTGAACGTGGTTTGAATCAGGATCGGGCAGATGGTGTTTGCGACCAGCGCGCCCACGCCGAGAATCATCACGTTGAACAAACCTTGCGCGCTGGAGCGCACGTCCTTGGGAAAATGTTCGTCCACAAAAATGTACACCGTGGCGAAGAAGAACGCGTAGCAGATGCCGTGGAGAATCTGGACGAGAATGATCAGTTCCTTGTGTTGCGGCAGAAACGCATAGACCGCGAAGCGCCCGGCGTGGCCGAGAATCCCCACGATCATCGTGGTGCGCCAGCCGAACTTCTTGAGCGTGGCGCCGAGCACGAACATGGTGAGGATTTCCGCAATCTGGCCGATGCTCATCACCGGCATGATCCAGTTGCTCGCGATGCCCACACCGCCCGCCGCCGTGCTCGCGCCGAGGAAGGAGCCGGTCCAGTTAAAGTAGGCGTTGTGGACGAACGAATCGACGAACGTGACGATCCAGAGCACGAGGACGAACGGATGTTTCAGCAGCTTGGCCGCTTCGAGCCAGGCCAGGCTTTGCCCCGCACCGCCGGAAGATTTTTTCGCCGGCGTGTGCGGCAGCGTGAGGCTGAACGCCGCGAGGACGAGCGAGGCGATGCCCGCGACCACGAACGTCCAGCGCGTCGCCGCCTTCGCCACGTCGCCAGTGAGCGGATGCGAGAGCGCCGCGCTGATCCAGTCCACGAAGCCCGCCGGGTTGACCGCCTTCACCGCCGCCCAATCCACGAAGATGAACGTGAACGGCCAGGCCGCGAGAATCCACCCGATGGTTCCGCCCATGCGCACGATGCCGAACTCCTGCTGCGCGTCCTTCATCGCCGCGAAGGCAATGGAGTTGGTGATCGAAATCGTCGGGACGTAGAGCAGGCAGTGGATGAACATCAGACCGAAGAACGGCCAGAACTCTTTCGTGAAGCCGCAGCCGAGGATGGCCAGCCCGCCGACCACATGGCTGAAGGCGAGAAACTTCTCCGCCGCAAAATTTCTGTCCGCAAACTGGTTGCTAAAAAACATGCCGACGATGGCGGCAATGGGGAAGGCGTTCAGAATCCACGCCTGCTGGCCCGGCGTGAAACCAAGGCTGGGCAGGTAGCCGAAAATCAACGGGAGCCACGCGCCCCAGATGAAAAACTGGAGGACCATCATCAGAAACAGTTTGAAGCGAATGGCTTTGTGCATAGGTGATTGGCGCGGAGCCTACGCCGACGGCGCGAAGCGAGGCAAGCTCGCGTCACGGCGGGGAAAGTAATCAGTGAGTCAGTCATCAGTAAGACAGTGAGCCGATCACGACAGTTGACTGATTACTGATGACTGACTCACTGATTACTTTCCCCACCCCCTCCCATTCCCTACCCTGCCCGCGTGCAAATTGCCTTCAAAGAATGGGCTGTGATCGTGGACGCGCTGGGCAGCGGCGAGCAAATCATCATTCTCCGCAAGGGCGGCATCAGCGAAGGTCTCGGCGGATTCCAAATCGAACACGAACGGTTTCTGCTTTTCCCCACGCTCTTTCATCAACAGCGCGAGTCGGTGCTGTCCGCCGCGCAACGGCGCTACGATGTGATTGCGCCCGGCCTGACCGCCGACACGTTGCGGCTGGAATACTTCGCGGAGGTCGTGGACTGGAAATTCATCAACTCGCTTGCGGACGCGCAACGGCTCGACGGCCAGCACGTCTGGCGCGAGGAAGTGATTCGCGAACGCTTCGACTGGGGAAAAACCAAGAGCATCTACGCGATGGCCGTGCGCGTGTTCCGCTTGCCGCATGCGGTCGAACTGCCGATGCGCCCGGAATACGGCGGGTGCAAATCGTGGATTGATCTTGGTGAAGCAGTAGCCACGAGCGGCGCACAGCCGGTGCTGGAGGAAGCGGCGTTTCAGGAGAAGCTACGAAAATTTTCCGCCGCCGCGGGGCGCGGACTTCAGGCCGCTTCAACGTGATGGAGCCGGTCAGGATGAGAACACGCTTTGGTTGTCGAACAGTGAAGCGGGCTGAAGCCCGCGCTCCGAGAATGCCATGAACCCGCCCATCATTCTCGCCTCCGCCTCACCGCGCCGCGCGGAACTACTGCGCGAGATCGTGGCCGAGTTCCAAGTGATCCCCGGTCACGCCGAGGAATTTCAACCCGAGCACCTCTCACCCGCCGAGGCGGGACTGCTGAACGCCTACCGCAAAGCCCGCGTCGTCGCGAAGAAATTTCCCGACACGCTCGTCATCGGGGCGGACACGGAAGTCGTGCTGGGCCGCCGCATCTTCGGCAAGCCGCGCGACCTCGCCGATGCTCACGGAATGCTGGCGGACTTGGATGGGCGCGAGCATCTGGTCATCACCGGCGTGTGCCTCCTTCATTTGCGCCGCCACCGGCAGAAACTTTTTTCGGTGACGACGCGCGTGAAGTTCAAGCCGTTGCGCGTGGAGGAAATCGCGGCGTATCTCGCGCTCATCAACCCGCTCGACAAGGCGGGCGCGTACGCCATCCAAGAGCACGGCGATAAAATCGTGGCGAAGATCGCAGGCTCGTTCTCGAACGTCGTGGGACTGCCGGTGGAACGGCTGCGCGAGGAACTGGCAGCCTTCACATCGTAAGCAACGCACGCGAGACCTGTTGCCCAAATCACCGGGGCGCGG
>JANNGC010000872.1:0-1740 GCA_031380445.1 Pedosphaera sp. | reverse complement strand
GTTGAGCGGGGTCGAGTCGAATGTCGCGGACATGCGGCGAGTGCTGGCGGCGGCGGGTAACCGCCTCGCGAACACCGGGCAGCCAACCATTCTCTTCATTGACGAAATTCACCGGTTCAACAAATCGCAGCAGGATGTGCTGCTGCCGGACGTGGAGAGCGGCGTGGTGCGGCTCATCGGCGCGACCACGCATAACCCGTTTTTCTTCGTCAACTCGCCGCTCGTCTCGCGCTCGCAGATTTTTGAACTCCAGTCCTTGAGCGAGGCTGACTTGCTCGCGCTCTTGCACCGTGCGCTGACGGACAGCGAGCGCGGTCTCGGCCATTTGAAAATTCGCGCGGATAAGGACGCGCTCGCCCACGTCGCCCGCATCTCGGTCGGCGACGCGCGCGAGGCGTTGAACTCGCTGGAAATCGCCGCGCTCACCACCGCCTCCGAGGCGGACGGCTTCATCCACATCTCGCTCGCCGTGGCGGAGCAGAGCATTCAGAAGAAGGCCATCGTCTATGACGGCGACGGCGACGCGCACTACGACACGATTTCCGCGTTTATCAAATCCATGCGCGGCAGCGACCCGGACGCGACGCTCTACTGGCTGGCCAAGATGATTCACGCCGGGGAAGACCCGCGCTTCATCACGCGCCGGATGCTGATCGCGGCGGCGGAAGATGTCGGCCTCGCGGACCCGATGGCGCTGGTGCTGACGGCGGCGGCGCATCAGGCGGCGGAATTTGTCGGCTGGCCGGAGGCGAGGATTCCGATTGCCGAGGCGGCGATTTATCTCGCGACGGCGAACAAGAGCAACAGTGCGTATCTCGCCATTGATGCCGCTCTCGAAGACGTGCGCGCGGGCCGCACGCTGCCGGTGCCGCAGCATTTGCGCGACGGTCACTACAAGGGCGCGAAGCAACTCGGCCACGGCGTCGGCTACCAATACGCGCACGACGCGCCGGAACATTTCACGCCGCAGGATTACCTCGGAGCCTTCAAGCGCTACTACGAGCCGACGGAGCAGGGCGTGGAAAAGAAAATCAAAGAGCGTGTGGACCGCTGGCGCGCGCTGACGGAGCAGGCGAAGAATGCCTCACGCTAAGAACTCCAAGGACGCGAAGGAAAATTAAGCTATGGACTGGACACAAATTCATCTCGCCCTGAATCACCTGCCGGTGATCGGGCTGCCGCTGTTGCTGGTGCTGTTAATGATTGGAGGCTGGCGGCAGAGCCAGGAAGTGACACGGCTCGCGCTCTGGGGCATCGCTACGCTGGCGATGCTGGCCATCGGGATCAAATTTACCGGGGACTTTGCCGCCGAGCAGTCGCAGCAACAATTTGCCGCAGTCAAAGGGCTGGTGTCCCGCCATGAGGAAACTGGAGATCAAGTTACGGCCAGCGTCTTCATGCTTGGCCTCTCCGCCGTGCTGGCGCTGTGGTTGATGCGGCGGGGCCGATGGGCGCGGGTGTGGACGCTCTTGTTGGTGTTGGTCTTGGGTGTGGTGACGACGGGACTTTACTTCCGCTGCGCGCATTCAGGCGGGCAGATCAGTCATCCAGAACTGCGGCGCTGGTAGCGTCGGTGGCGGGGAAGCAGGGCAGTGGTACATTTTAATTTTTTTTAACCGCGAAATACGCGAACCACGCGAAATGGTACACAATTTTTTCGCGTGGTTCGCGGATTTAGCGGTTAAAAAAAATTAAAATGTACCACATCCCTGCGTCCCCGCCACCGACGCGACCAGCGCC
>JANNGC010000857.1:0-2141 GCA_031380445.1 Pedosphaera sp. | reverse complement strand
CACGGCCGTCGTTTTGTGGGCCATCACGTCAACCAAATGATTGTTCCACGCAAAAAACTGAGTTTCTGGGAGCGCCTTTACCTGCCGGCTTTGGCGGGCGGACTCAAGGTGACGTCGAAGCACTTCGTCAACACGCTCTTTCGCGGGAACACTGCGGCGAAGGAAACTTCGGACGGCTTCTATCCCGAGCACAAGTGGAACGTCGGCGCGGGCTATCGCGGCGCGCCTTACCTCGTGAAGGATCAGGACGGCGACACCAAGTGCGTCTCCTGCCAGCTCTGCGAATTTGTCTGCCCGCCCAAGGCCATCAAGATCACGCCGCCCGGCCCGGCCGGCGAAATCGCCGACCGCACCAACGCGGAGAAGATGCCGAAGGAGTTCGAGATCAACATGCTCCGGTGCATCTTCTGCGGCTTCTGCCAGGAAGTCTGCCCGGAGGAAGCGATCTTTTTGCAGAAGGATTACTCCCTCACCGGCCTCACTCGTGCCGAGATGATTTACGACAAGGAAAAGCTTCTCTCGCTCGGCGGCGTCAGCCCCGGCATCCAGAAATGGAAGCACAAGGCGGAGGAAGCGAAGGAGCAGGAAATGTTTCCGGTGAAACCCTAGCACGCGCACATGCAGGATATTTTCTTCTACTTCTTCGCCGCGCTGACATTGCTGTTCGGCCTCATGGTCGTCGCCAACCCGTTCAGCCGCAACCCGGTCACGAGCGCGATGTTCCTCGTGCTCACGATGGGCGCGCTGGCCGGACTGTTTGTCACGCTGCACGCCTTCTTCATCGCGGCGGTGCAAATCCTCGTCTATGCCGGCGCGGTCATGGTGCTGTTCCTGTTTGTGATCATGCTGCTCGACATCAAGGAGGAGGAACGGCGGCGCTTTAACACCTTCGGCATCGCAGCGGGCGTCGTGGCTGTGTTCGCCATCGCGGGCATTCTCATCAAGACGATCTGGTTCTCTGGCATCGGCACGGGCAAGACGCCGACGCTCGAAGGCGCGACGAAGAATCTCGGCATGGAACTGTTCACCAACTACCTGCTGCCCTTTGAAATCGTCTCCGTGCTGCTGCTCGTCGCCATGGTCGGCGTGATTCTCCTGAGCAAGAAGGAACTCAAGTGATGCACGCCACTCTCGAACATTATCTCGTCGTCAGCGCACTGCTGTTCTCGCTCGGCGTGCTCGGCGTCATCCTGCGCCGCAACCTGCTGGTGATGTACATGGGCCTCGAACTCATGCTCAACGCCTCTAACCTCGCGCTCGTCGCTTTCTCCCGTTTCAACAACAACCTGAACGGTCAGATCATGGTCTTCTTCATCATCACCGTGGCGGCGGCGGAAGTGGCCGTCGGCCTCGCGCTGATTGTCGCGCTCTATCGCAAGCGCCAGTCCGCGCACACTGAAGACCTGACCTCGATGAAACTGTAATGGACAACCCGGAAAATTTGGCCTGGCTGGTCCTGCTGCTGCCCTTGGCGGCAGCGGTCGTCATCACGCTGTTCACGCAGCGCGCGAAGAACGCCAGCGCGCTCATTTCCATCGGGGCCATCGGCGCGGGTTTTGTCATCACGCTGGTGCTGCTCTTTGGTTTGCAGGGCATCGATCTCAGCAAAGGCATCGAGGCCACCCCGTTCAACTGGTTGACCTTGGGCACGGAACTCAAGCTCGACATCGGCCTGCGTGTTGATGCGTTGAGTTTGATCATGCTCCTCGTCGTCACCGGCGTCGGGTTGATGATTCACATCTACTCCTACGGCTACATGCACGAAGACCCGGGCTTCTCGCGCTTCTTCGCCTGCCTGAGCCTGTTCACCTTCTCGATGCTCGGCATCGTCCTCGCGAACAACTTCGTGATGATGTTCATCTTCTGGGAACTGGTCGGCGTCTCCAGCTACCTGCTGATCGGCTTCTGGTATGAAAAACCTTCCGCTGGCGATGCGGCGAAGAAAGCATTCATCACCAACCGCCTCGGCGACTTCGGCTTCCTGCTCGGCATTATCATGATCTGGGCCATGGCGAATGGCGCGGTGAACTTCGACGCGCTCAAGCAATTCCTCACCAACAAGCCTGATGCGTTCGGTGCGTGGGCGAACGTGGCCGCGCTCCTCATCTTCTGCGGCGCGATGGGCAAGTCCGCCCAGTTCC
>JANNGC010000837.1:0-7789 GCA_031380445.1 Pedosphaera sp. | reverse complement strand
ATCCGAGGAATTCCGGTCCCGGTGCTGGCGGCATGGCTCGCCGCCGCTCCGATCCTCTGGTCCGCTGAATGGCGGGCCGGGCCGGGCTTCCGCTCGCAAACCCTGCCCACGATGACCGGCTTGCGCGCAGGCTTCACCCTGCTCCCGGAAAATCAGACCGGCCTCCGGTACACGAACTTGCTGAGTGAAGACCGCTCACTCACCAATCAGATTTACCAGAACGGCTCCGGCGTCGCGCTCGGTGACGTGGATGGTGACGGTCTCTGCGACATCTACTTTGGCGGCCTGGACGGCCCGAACGCGCTCTATCGCAATCTCGGGAACTGGCGTTTCGAGGACATCACAGCGCGCGCGGGTGTGGCCTGTGCCGGACTCGATACCTCGGGCGTGCTCTTCGCCGATTTGGATGGTGACGGCGATTTGGATTTGCTCGTCAACGCGCTCGGTCGTGGCACCTCCATATTTCTGAACGACGGACGCGCCCGTTTCACCGAGTTCACCCAGGCCGCCGGCACCGCCACGAAAAGCGGCGCGACTTCCCTCGCGCTGGCCGATGTGGACGGCGACGGCGATCTCGATCTCTACGTCACGAACTACCGCACCACCACGCTGCGCGACGAGCCGTTCACGCGCTTCACGATCAACATCGTCAACGGCAAGCCCGAACTCGCCGCCGTGAACGGACGCTCCGTGGATACGCCGGAATTGCGCGGGCGCTTCACTGTGGATGCGCGCGGCACCATCGCGGAGCACGGGGAGCCGGACATTTTCTTTCGCAACGAGGGCGGCGGAAAGTTCACGCCGGTGCCGTGGACGGGAGGAAATTTTCTCGGTGAAGACGGGCGGCCCGTGGCGGTTCCCTACGAGTTCGGACTGTCCGTGATGCTGCGCGATTTCAATGGCGACGGTCAGCCGGACCTCTACGTGTGCAACGACTTCGACGGGCCGGATCGGTTCTGGCTGAACCAGGGGCGTGGAGTCTTTCAGCTCGCCCCGCCGCTGGCGCTGCGGCAGACCTCGCTGTTCTCGATGGGTGTGGACGTGGCCGACCTCGACCGCGACGGATACGACGAGATTTTCGTGGTGGACATGTTAAGCCGCGAACACGCGCGCCGCATGGTGCAACTGGGCGACCGGCGCGGCGTGCCGTCGCAACCCGGCGTCATCGCGAACCGCCCGCAGTACCTGCGCAACACGCTGTTCTGGAATCGCGGCGACGGCACCTACGCCGAGGTCGCGGCCTTCGCCGGACTGGAAGCGAGCGAATGGTCGTGGACGCCCGTTTTCCTCGACGTGGACCTCGACGGCTACGAGGACTTGCTCATCAGCAACGGCCACGAGCGGGACGGCCAGAACGTGGATATCGCCCGGCGGGTCGAGGCCTTGAAGAAGGAGCGTCGCCTGTCTGCGGTCGAACAGTTGCGGCTGAGAAAAATTTATCCGCGCCTCGACAACGCTGCGCTCGCCTTCCGCAATCTTGGTGGCCTGCGCTTTGAGGACGCCAGCGCCGCGTGGAGTTTTAATGCGGCGGGTGTGAAACAAGGGTTGGCTCTGGCCGACCTCGACAACGACGGCGACCTCGACGCCGTGCTGAATGGACTGAACGGCCCTGCGCTGCTCTATCGCAACGACGCCACCGCCCCGCGCGTGCAGGTGCGGCTCAAGGGACTCGCTCCGAACACGCGTGGTGTGGGCGCAAAAATCCGCGTGCTCGACGGCCCGGTGCCGCAGTCGCAGGAAATGATCTGCGGCGGACGCTATCTCTCCGGCGATGATTTCGTCCGCACCTTCGCCGCCGGAAATTTAACGAACCGTCTGACCATCGAGGTGACGTGGCGCAACGGCGCGGTCAGCATGGTGACGAACGTGGCCGCGAACTCGATCTGCGAACTCGACGAGCGGGCCGCCGTTCAAAGTTCAAAGTTCAAAGTTCAAAGTTCAAAGTTCCCTCCGCTGTTCAGCGACGCCAGCGCGCTCCTCAACCACACGCACCACGAGGAGGACTTCAACGACTTCGAGCGCCAGCCTTTGCTCGTGCGCAAGCTCAGCCAGCCCGGTCCCGGCGTCGCGTGGTTTGATCTCGATGGTGACGGGCGCGACGACTTGCTCGTCGGCAGCGGGCGGGGCGGAGAACTGGCGGCGTTTCGCAACGCCGGGCCAGGAGGTTTCGAGCCGCTGAAACGCGCGCCGTTTAATGCGCCCGTCATTCGGGATCAAACGGCCGTGCTGGGCGTGCTGCGCGCCGGGGCGCGCGCGTTGCTGGCGGGCAGCAGCCACTATGAAGACGGCGAGACGAATGGCGGCGGGGTGCGTCTCCACGATCTCGCTGCAGGAAAGATTTCCGAACTATTCCCCCCCCGCGACTCCGCGACCGGCCCGCTCGCCCTCGCGGATTTCAACGGCGACGGCGAACTGGATTTGTTCGTCGGTGGTCGCGTTGTTCCTGCGCGCTATCCCGAGGCCGCGCCCTCGCAACTGTTTCGCGGCACGAACGGCGGATGGATTCTCGATACGGAAAACTCCGCGCGGCTCGCCCAGATCGGCCTCGTGACCAGCGCCGTGTGGAGCGATCTGAACGGTGACGGCTGGCCGGAACTGATCGCGGCGTGCGAATGGGGGCCAATAAAAATATTCCGCAATGATCACGGCCAACTGTCCCCGTGGAACCCGCCCGTGACCGGCTCAACCTTCAACCTTCAACCTTCAACCTTCAACTCCATGACCGGCTGGTGGACTAGCATCGCCGCCGGCGATTTCGACGGCGATGGCCGGATGGATTTCGTGGCCGGAAATGTCGGCGAGAACACTTCCTATCAGCGTTACGCGCCGGAGCCGGTGCGGATTTACTACGGCGACTTCGATGACAACGGCGTGTTTGACGCGCTCGAAGCCGCGTTCGATCCGGGACTGAAGAAAATCGTGCCGCTCCGTGATCCGATGGCGGTGGCCGCCGCCTTGCCGCAACTCGGGGCGCGCTTCGCGGGCTTCACCGAGTATGGTCAGGCCGGTGTGGCGGAAGTCATCGGCGACATGACGCGCGCGCGCGAACTCACCGCCCGCGTTTTCCAATCCATGATCTTCCTCAATCGCGGCACAAACTTTGAAGCCCGCCCGCTCCCGCTGGAGGCGCAGCTCGCGCCCGCCTTCGGTCTCGGCGTCGCGGACTTCGATGGCGACGGCCACACGGACGTGCTGCTGGCGCAAAACTTTTTCGCCGTCGAGCCGATGACGGTGCGCTCCGACGCCGGGCGCGGGCTGCTGTTGCTCGGTCGCGGCGATGGAACGTTCCGCGCGACTTCCGCCGCAGAAAGTGGCGTGGCGATTTATGGCGAAGGCCGCGGCGTGGCCGTGAGCGATTACGACGGCGACGGCCGCGTGGACGTGTGCGTCGGACAGAACGGCGCGCCGACGAAACTGTTTCACAACGAACGCGCCCGCCCCGGCCTGCGAGTGCGCTTGCAAGGTTCGCCCGCGAATCCCCACGCCATTGGCGCGCTCCTCCGTCCGGTTTTCGCGAATGGAACGCTGGGCGCGGCGCGGGAAATCCACGCCGGCTCCGGCTGGCTTTCGCAGGACAGCGCGGTGCCGGTGCTGTCGGCGCGCGAGTCGGTGACGGCGCTGTCTATCCGCTGGCCCGGCGGCGAGACCACGCGCACGAACGTGCCGCTCGGTGCGCACGAAATGACCGTTTCTCTATTACAATCGAAGTAATCTACGACGGCGTTCCGCATGAATTCAGGGCGGAGCAAGAATTGAGAGAGGAACATTCATGCTTCTTCATCAATACATGCGGCGCTTCGGTGAAATTGTCCGCCCGTAAACTTCGGCTGGCAAATCAGGCGCAGGAAACTAATCTGCCGCCAGCGATCCGACACCCCATCAACTGCGCGCATGAAACTGTTCATCAAATTTGCCGCGGCCCTGTTGCTCACGCTTCCGGCTTCACTCGTCACGCCGCGCGCCGCCGCGCAGATTGTCATCGGCCCCGGCGGCAGCACGGTGCAGACGTTCAACAGCCTGCCCACGGTGGCGGACGGATGGGCGGGGCTTTCCGTGGGCACGGTGGCCGGCACGTTCACCACGGCGGCGGCGCTGGACGCCCATGTCATCACGAACGCCACGACGAACCTCATCGCGGGTGCGCTCACGGCGAGCGGAACCGTGCCACCGGTCACCGCCAGTGTGCCGCGCTGGAATTCCACCGGGCTGTATCTCCAAACCAAATCTACGGCGAATGACTATCTGCTGCTCCTGGCGCGGCTGCGCAACGGCACCGGCTCGAACGTCACGCACGTCATCGTGAGTTACGACTGGGATCAGAAAGCGCCGAACCCCGTGAACGAAAGCGTTCCCGGCCATCGCGCGTTCTACAGCGTCACGGGCTTGCCCGGCAGTTGGACGCTGATCCCGGAATTCTCCACTTTCACCACGAGCAGCACCGGTCAGACGTTGACCGCCACGCTGCCGCTCGGCGCGTGGACGAACGGTGCGCTTTTGCACCTGCTCTGGGCGGACGACAACGGGCCGGGCGGCATCACTGACCCGCAGGAGGGCGGTTACACATTGGATAATTTTTCCGGCGCTGCGATCCCCGCCACCGTGCCGGTGCTGCTCGCGCCGCTCGCCGACCAGAGCGTGGCTCCGGGCGAAACCGTGCTGCTGGCCGTGAACGCGCAGGGCGCTCCGCCGCTCACGTACCAGTGGCGCAAGAATGGCGTGAACCTTTCCGGCGCGACGAACGCGAGCCTCGCGCTGGTGAACGCACAGGCCGGCGACTCGGGAAATTATTCCGTGCTGGTCACGAACGTGTTCGGCAGCGTTACCGCGAGCAATGTCGTGACCGTGGCGTGTAATGCCCCGGTCGCTTTGACCGTCCAGCCGCTTTCACAAACACTCACCGCCGGGGGGCTGCTTTCATTGAGCGTCGCCACCACCGGCACGCAGCCGTTCCGTTACCAATGGCGGCGCAACGGCGTGCCGCTGGCCGGCGCGACGAACGCCACGTTCACGTTGGGCAGCGCCCAGAACGCGGACTCCGGCCTCTACTCCGTGCTGGTCACGAACTGTGCGGGCAACGTCGCGAGCAGCAACGCCGTCATTTCCATCGCGAACGCGCCGTTCGTGCTGGTGGGGCTGACGAATCATTTTTGGAAATACGATCAGTCGGGAAACGATCTCGGCACGGCGTGGCGCGCGCCGTTCTTCGATGACTCGGCCTGGCCGGCCGGGCGCGGGCTGTTCGCCTTGGAAAACCAAGCCGTCATTGTGACGCTGACCAACACCGTGCTGATCCTCGCCAATGCCAACGGAGCCTTTGCTACGCATTACTTCCGCACGCACTTCAGCTTCACGGGCGAACTGGCGGGCGCGCAGCTCGTCGCGAGCAATTACCTCGATGACGGAGCGATCGTATATCTCAATGGCGCGGAGACTTTTCGCTACAACATGCCGGCGGGGAATGTGGCCTACAACACGCTGGCCCTCGCAGCCAATCCGGCGGGCGAAGGCGTGCCGATTGTCTCCAACCTTCCGCCGTCGCTGCTCGTGCCGGGTGACAACGTGTTGGCGGTGGAGTTGCACCAAGTCAGTCTGACCAGTGCCGATGAAGTTTTCGGAATGCAACTGACGCTCGTCCCCGCGCCGCCCACGCCGCTGCAATTCATCAGCCAGCCGGCCAGCGCCGCCGTGGTGGAAGGCTACGGCGTCACCTTCTCCGGCGCGGTCACGGGCAGCGTGGTCTATTTCCAGTGGTTCAAAAACGGCGCGCTCATTCCGGACGCGACTTCGTCCACGCTCATTCTCTCCAATGTCGCGCCCGGCGCGGTGGGCGCTTACACCCTTCAGGCGAGCAACCACTTCGGCATCGTCCTCAGTTCCGCTGCGACGCTCACCGTGCTGCCCGATGAGAGCGCGCCCGTGCTGCTCTCCGCCGACCTGCTCACGCCCACGCAGATTCAACTCGTGTTCTCCGAGCCGCTGCTCCTGCTCACGGCCACGAACAAACTGAATTACAAAGTCACCAACACCTTTGGCGGACAGTCCGAGGTGCAAAGCGCCATGCTCACAAACCAGACCAACGTGCTGCTCACCGCGAGCGCGCTCGCGGGTGGTGTGAACTACATCGCCACCGCGCTGAACATCGCCGACACCGGCCCGAACCAAAACGCGCTGCCCGCCAGCGCCGCGCCCGTCGCGCGGCTCATCCCGCTCACGGCCTTTGACGCGACGTGGGATTACTACGATCCGTATCCGTCTCTCGGTCAGGAGGCCCCTGGCCCCGGCTGGCGAGAACTGGTTTATGACACCTCGTTCTGGGGCCAAGGTGCGGGCGCGTTCCGCGACTCGATTGATGAATCGCTGGTCGCACCGGTGGTCGTCGGCACCGCGCTGGGCCAGACGCCGACGCCCTCCGCGTATTTCCGTCACGCATTTTCCCCGTCCGGCCTCAGCCCCGGCGGATTGCGGCTCACGCTCCGCTCGCATGTGAATGACGCCGCCGCGTTTTATCTGAATGGTGTGGAACTGTTCCGCACGAACTTGCCCGTCGGAACCATCACGCCCACGACGCCCGCCGTCGTGTCCTTGGGCAGCGGGCTGGTGTCGTCCACGCGGGAAATTTCCGCAGCGCTGCTCCGCACCAGCTCCAATCTGTTCGCCGTGGAACTGCACCAGTTCGCGGACTTGGACGCACAAAAATTTTTCGCGGCGGAACTCGTCGCGCGCGCCGGGTCGCTGCTCGTCGGCCCGCTGCGCGTGCTGGGCGGACCCAGTGACGCGACCGTTTTGGAAAACCGCCCCGTGACCTTCCGCGTCAGTTCCGTGGCCGCGAGCGGATTCCAGTGGCAGGTCAATGGCGGGAATGTTTTCGGCGCGACAAATTCCACGTTCACTTTTCCCGCCTCGATCTTTTTCGACGGCGCACAAATCCGTTGTGTGGTCAGCCAGCCCGGCACCACCAACTTTACCACCAACGCCACCGTACATGTCCTGCCCGACACCGTGCGCCCCACGCTGCTCGGCGCGCGCCTGAATGCGGACGGCACGATGACTTTAAGTTTCTCCGAGCCGCTCGCCGTCGCCACGGCGCAGGACCTTTTGCGCTACGCGGTGACGAACGCGACTGGCCCGTCCGCGACCATCGCCAGCGCCGTGTTGACGAACGGGACGGATGTGGTGCTCACGTTCGCCGGGCCGCTCGCGGGCCGTTACACCGTGGTCGTGAACGGCGTGACGGACCTGGCGAACGTGCCGAACGCAGTTCTCCCCGGCAGCGCGGCCACGGTGAGCGCGACCATTTTCCTGCCCATGACCAGCGCGTGGAAATATCTGCTCATCAACACCAATGAGACCGTGCAGGCCGCTTACATGCAGGTGAATTACGACGACTCCGCGTGGGCTGGCCCGAGCAACGCGCTGCTCTACGTGGAGGATGCCGCGCTGCCTGCGCCGAAGAACACGCTGCTTTCCCTGTTCGATTCCGGCGGTGTGAACCGGATCAACACCTACTACTTCCGGCAGAGTTTTGTCGCGCCCGTCAGCACCACGAATGTGACCGCACAAATCAGCCACATCATTGATGACGGCCTGCTGGTCTATTTGAACGGGCGGGAAATTTACCGCTACAACCTGCCGGCGGGAACAGTGACGGCGGCCGCGCAAGCCCCGGCCAACGTCGGCAACGCGACGTTGCTCGGGCCGTTCGCCATTTTTAGCATCACCAATCTCGTGAGCGGCACGAACGTGCTGGCGGCGGAAGTTCATCAGAACGGTGCGCTTGGCGCCGACATCG
>JANNGC010000801.1:0-3498 GCA_031380445.1 Pedosphaera sp. | reverse complement strand
TACGGCCTGGAAATGCACCTCGCGACGATGTTCAAGGAGATCGCCACCTTCAAGCCGCACGTCGTCATCATCGATCCCATCACCAGCCTGATGGACTCCGGCACCGACTCCGAGGGCAAGGGCATGGTGACGCGGCTGATTGATTTTCTGAAGGCCAGCCAGGTCACGTCGCTCTTCACCAGCCTCACGCAGGGCGGTCACGCGCTGCAACAAAGTGAAACCGCCATGTCCTCGCTCATGGACGCCTGGGTGTTGTTGCAAGACTTCGAGGGCAACGGCGAACGCAACCGCGTGCTCTACGTGCTCAAGGCGCGCGGCATGGCGCACTCGAATCAAATCCGCGAGTTCCTGATCTCCGACCGGGGCATTGATGTCGTGGATGCTTACATCGGGGTCAGCGGCGTGTTGACCGGCTCCGCTCGCGTGGCGCAAGGCGATCTCGAAAAAGCCGCCGTGCTGGCCAGCCAGCAGGAAGCCGCCCAGCTCAAGCGCGAAGTGGAGCGCAAACGCGGCGCACTCGAACGGCAGATCAGCGGGCTGCGTTCCGATTACGAAAGCGAAGCCCTGGAACTCCGGCGCATCGCCGAGCAGGTCGGCACGCGCACGTTCGTGCTGGGCACCGAGCGGGCGGCGTCCGGTCTCTTGCGTCAGGCGGATGCCAAGGTGGCGGCCAGCACGCGGGGCAAATCCAAAATGGGGAGGAGGAGTTGATGAAAACCAAAACGTCACAGGAGCGCGGCGTTCACGCCGCTTCAACGTCCGCACACGCCCACGCTTCGTCACGGCCGGACGCTCGGGTTGCTCGGACGGTGAAGCGGGCTAAAGCCCGCGCCCCTCGCGCATCTATCCAACTCTGGCAACTGCGCCTCTATGTGGCCGGCCAGACGCCCAAGTCGCAGACGGCGTTCGAGAACTTGAAACAGTTTTGCGAGAGCTACCTCAAAGGCCGCTATCGCATCACGGTCATCGATCTGGTGAAGCAGCCGCAGCTTGCCAGCGGCGATCAAATCCTGGCGATTCCCACCGTGGTGCGCCGGTTGCCGAAGCCCGTGCGGACCATCATCGGCACTCTTTCCGACACGGCGCGCGTGCTCGTCGGTTTGGATTTGCGTTCGGCGGAGTCAACGCGATGAAGAACTTGAAAAACAAGAAAGCCAGTCCCGTGAAGCGGGCCAAGGCAAAGCGACCGGCCACCCGGTCGCAGGACGATTTCATCCTGCGGCTTTTTGTGGCCGGCGCCACGGACCGTTCCCGGCAAGCCATCCTGCGCGTCCGCGAGCTGTGCGCCAACGGACTGAAAGGCCACGTCAAACTGGAAGTGATCGACATCTACCAACAGCCCGCGCTGGCGCGCACGAACCAGATCGTGGCCACCCCGACGCTCATCATTGAACTGCCCAAGCCGCTGCGCCGGTTCATCGGCAACCTGGCGAACATCAGCGGACTGTTCGTGGAACTGGACTTGATCAAGAAGGGTAAAATCGCGCTGTGAAGACGACCCGCCTCACCAACTCGTCCCGGCAGGTGCCTTTGCAGGAACTCGCCCAACTCCGCACCCGCCTGGCCGACGCGGAGGAAACGCTCCGCGCCATCCGCAGCGGCGAGGTGGATTCGGTGATGGTCAACGGCAAGGAAGGCTCGCAGGTGTTCACACTGGACGGCGCGGAGAGCGCCTACCGCCTGCTGATCGAATCCATGAACGAAGGGGCGCTGAAGTTGACCGCGGACAAGACCATCCTTTACGCCAACCAATGTTTCGCGCGGATGGTCAAATGCCCGCTGGAGCAGGTGACGGGCAGTTCCTTCCGCCGCTTTCTCTCCGTGGCCGACCGCGCGATCCTCCGGCCGCTCATGAAAAAGGCCGCCGCCTCCGGCTCCAAAATCCAGGTGTTGCTTCATGCCGTGGACGGCTCCCTGGTCCCGGCGCTGCTTTCGATCAGCGAACTGGCCAACGAAGGTTCCAAGGATGTGATCATCGGCATGGTGGTGACGGACATGACGGAGGCCCGGCGCAACGAGGAACAGTTGCGCTCCCTGACGCATCGCGTGGTGCAGGTGCAGGAAGCCGAGCGCGGACGCGTGGCGCTCGAATTGCACAGCCACATCACCCAGCTTCTCTGCGCCGTGCTCGTGCGCTCCCAGACGCTGGCGGATAAACTTCCAGCGGGCGACGGGCTGGCCAGGCAGGAGGCGATCAAGCTCCGCGAGATGCTTGGCGAGGCGGCCAGCGAAGTGGAGCGCATCTCGCGTCACCTGCGGCCCAGCGTCCTGGACGATCTGGGACTGGTCGCGGTGCTGCGCGACACGAGCAACGAGTTCGCGCAGCGGATGGGCGTGGCGCTCGAACTAGAGTGCGTGAAGTTGACGGCACGTCTCCCCGCCGACGTGGAGCTGACGTTCTACCGCATCCTCCAGGAGGCCTTGAGAAACGTGGAGCAGCACGCCCGCGCCCGGCAGGTGTCGGTGCGCCTGACGAAGCACGGCGGCAGCGTGCAGTTGACGATCCAGGACGACGGGAGAGGCTTCGACCCGAAGAAGAATTATCCGAACACCCAAAATGGGAAGGGTGGTCTGGGCCTGCTCAGCATGCGCGAGCGGGCGAGCTACGTGGGCGGCACGCTCAAGGTCACCTCCGCGCGCCGGGCCGGCACGGAGATCGAGGTGAGCATTCCCCTGCCGCCCGGCTCCAAACGAAAGACCAAAAAAGTATTATGAAAAAAATCACCGTGCTGATGGCTGAAGATCATTTGATTGTCCGCGAAGGATTTCGCGGCCTGCTTAAAGGCGAGCGCGACATCGAGATCGTGGGCGAAGCCGAGAACGGACGCGAGGCCGTGCAACTCGCGAAGAAGCTCCGCCCCGCCGTGGTCGTCATGGATGTCGCCATGCCGCAGCTCAACGGCCTCGAGGCGGCGCGCCAGATCATGAAGTCCTTGCCCGCCACGCGTCTCATCATGCTCTCCGCGCACAGCGACGACGCCTACGTGGAGCAGGCCACGGCGGCGGGCGCGGTGGGTTACTTGATCAAGCAGACTTCCTCGCACGACCTCTGCAAGGCCATTCGTGAAGTTCACGCCGGACGGACCTTCTTCAGTCCGTCCATTGGCAAGCACCTCAAGCATCAGTACGAGAAATCGGAGCAGCCCGCCGGGTTGAGCAAGAGGCGCAATGCGAACCTGAGCGCACGCGAAATGGAAGTGTTGCAACTGATCGCCGAAGGCAAAGCGAACAAGGAAACCGCGAACGAGCTGGGCATCAGCATCAAGACCGTGGAGAAGCACCGCCAGCACGTCATGGAAAAGCTGAACATCCACGACACCGCCGGCCTCACGCGCTACGCCATTGGCGCGGGCGTCATCGAGAGCAGCGTGCAGTTGACGATTGTCTGAGCCAGAACAAGGCCGTTGAAAATGGTCCGAGCGAGTGACGGAGCGCGGCCTTTAGGCCGCTTCACCGCTCGCTAACCGGAGGTGTTGAAATAGTCCGGCCCGCTTGAAT
>JANNGC010000750.1:0-10998 GCA_031380445.1 Pedosphaera sp. | reverse complement strand
CCCGACAACCGCGATCCCGGCCGCCCCGTCGTCTGGTCGCACCCCGCCTTCGCGAACAAATCCATCTACGCGCGCAACGACCAGGAGATCGTCTGCGTGTCACTGGCAACCTCAAAGGAATAAGGATCTGCCATGTCACTCGCATCGCTTTGGAAATCACAGAAAGGGGAACTCGCTACCAAACACGTCCAAGCAATGGTTGGCTTGGCTGGTGACGGCAAACTGCGCGACGGCAGCAAAGCGTCGGAGGAGTTTCGGGAATTCTTAACCAATGTTTCTTCGTCAACGCTCGCCCGTTACGCGAACGAATGTTTGAGCGCTGACAAATTCGCGGAAGGTGGCTCGGTTCTCCAAGATGTTATTAACGAGGTCGGAAGGCGTTTGGGTTTCAAAGTCCAAAACGGATTGTACCGAGGCAAGGTGAACGAAATCGGAAACGACGGGCTTTGGCACTCTGACGATGCGGCGGCCATCATCTTGGAGGTCAAAACGACGGATGCTTACACCATCGATCTTGATACGCTGGCAAATTACCGGAAGAAGCTGGCGACGGAAAAGAAGGCTGAATTGGAAAAGTCTTCCATCCTGATCGTCGTTGGGCGGAATGAGACGGACAGCTTGGAAGCTCAGGTTCGTGGGTCACGACACGCTTGGGATATTCGCCTCATCAGCGTGGATGCGCTTCTGCGACTCGTGATCGTGAAGGAGGAATTGGAAGACCCGCACGTCGTGCAGAAGATTCGTCAGATTTTACGACCGAAGGAATTTACCAAAGTGGACGAGATCATTGATTTGGTGTTCTCAGCTGCCAAGGACGTGAAAGAAGAAGACAAGCTGGAACACGAAATTGAGCCGGAAGCGAAAGGGGAAAAGAAGTCTGCGCCCGTGAATTTCCGCGAAGCTTGCATCACACGATTACAAGCGAAGCTGCAAACAATCTTGATAAAACGCTCGGCGGCGCTTTTCTCGTCAGCCGATGAGAAAGTCGGGGTCATTTGTCTGAATTCCCGAAAGCACGAGCAGGGAAAGCACTCGAAGTACTGGTTTGCGTTCCATCCGCATCAGGAGGAATCGATTTCAAAATATCAGCAAGGTTACGTCGCCTTTGGATGTGGCAGTGCCGAAACGATCATCGCAGTTCCGGCAAACGAATTCATTGGCTGGCTTGATCGATTCTGGACAACGGAGCTCGAAGACCGGCGCTACTGGCACGTTCGCATCACGGCTGACAAGGCCACTTTCTCCATGGACACCAAAGCCGGCTACGAAACGCTCGACGTGACGAAATACTTGCTGAAGTAGATTCTTCAGATTCTAAAGCGAACGACGGCACTAAGGCATGGCAATGTGGGCGCGGACGAAGTGCTCATCCTGGGCGATGGCTTGCGTGATGCCGCGCTTGGTCATGCAATCCAAGCTCACGGTGTCGGTCAGGCTGAAGCGACGTTCGCGCGTTTGTCGGCAGCGCGTCGCCGCCGCATGGTGGGTGCTCTCATCCACCCACTCGATTTTGCAGCGGGGAAGAAGGTCGTTGAGAAATGTTTCCACGGCTTCCCATCCCAGACGGCGTTGCACCAAGGCCCAGGTTTCATGCACCACGTAATTCGTGGTGACCAGTTCCCAACGTTCCTGTTCCGCACGCTCAAAGGCGGCGAGGGCTTGCGGATGAAATGCGTCCGAGCCGTCGAGGCAGGCGTAGAAACCAGAGGTGTCCACGAACACGGTCTTCATGCGTTCGGGTCACACCAGTCTTTGTCGTGGAGCTTGAGAGCGTCCTGCTCGGCGGCCGGGAGCGGGCGGAACTTGCCGGCGAATTCGCGCAGCGGGCGGGGACGGCCGGACGAATCCGTCGGGAGCAAACGCGCCACGGGCCGGTGGTTTTTTTCGATGATGATTTCATCGCCGGGGGTCAGCGATGCGACGAGTTCACCCAAACGCGATTTGGCTTCGGCCAGTTCCACAGTCTGCATTGGACAACGGTGTCACGCCCACAGCGGCGCGGCAAGCCGTGGATTCAGGTCAGAGTCGGGCAAGCCAAACGAGTGAACTTATCGGCTTGTCTTTCAAGAGGGCGGAAAGGATGAAGTGGAGATGACCAAATCCGCATCTGCCGCCGTGCTTCTGCTGCTGGCGTTGCTGGCGGTCGCCACAAACGCCCAGTCGGCCAGCGAACCGCTGAAGCAAGGAGCCGTCGTTGCTCTCGGCGGACGGACGGCGACGCTGCGGACTTTGGAGACGTTGCCCTATGTCGAAAGCGAGTACACGAAGCGGTTCAAGTTTGATTCGTTCGACAATCCCAAGCTCGCGGAATTGCGCCAACGCGGGCGTCTCGACGAGGTCATTGCGCCAGGTGAAGACGAGTTCGAGCGGCAGGTATTGTTGATGGACTGGACGCACCGGCAGTTCAAGAAGTTCGGCCGGCCTTCCACCAATTGCCACGGCGCGCTCCAGATTCTGCAAGCCATCGACGAGGGCCACACGTTCTTCTGCGCGCACTATGCCGACGTGCTGGTGTCCGCTGCGGCCAGTCTTGGCTGGGTGGACCGGTCGCTGGCGTTGCGGCGGCATCAGGGCGCGAACAAGAACGGCGGCTCGACCGAACATTCGGTCACGGAGATCTGGTCGAACCAGCATCGCAAGTGGGTGATGCTCGATCCCACGAGCAACATGTATCTGGAGAAGGATGGTGTGCCGCTCAACGCCTTCGAGCTTCGGCAGGAATGGTTTTATCGCGGCGGCACGAACCTCGTCTTCGTGGTCGGCCAGGAGCGGAAGAAGTATCGGAAGTCCGACCTGCCTATCTTTCTCGGGCGCTTCGCCGGGTTCGGCGATCTGACGGTGGATCCGGATGAGCCGGACAAATACGGCTTCATCGGCTACATCCCGAACACCGACCTGATGAACTCCAGCTACGACTACGCGAAGATGTTCATCACCAAGGACGCGCTTTGCGATGGCACGAAGTGGCATGTGCGCACGCTGCCCGCGAATCCAGCCGTGGATCCGTACTTCCCGATGGGTCAGGCGGCGCTGAGTTTGCGGGCGGTGGATGGAAAACTTCTCGTCGCGATCAAGACGCTCACTCCGAACTTCAAACGATACGAAGTTCAGGTCGATGGCGACGGATGGAAACCTTCCGACGAACAGTTCAACTGGCGTCTCCGCTCCGGCCCAAACCGGCTCGAAGCCAGAACGGTGAACCGCTTCGGAATCAACGGGCCGATCTCAACCGCCGTGATCGAATTGAAGGAATGAGGCGGGAAATTTCCCGGTGAGAGCCGGGTCCCGTGACTTCAAGCAGTCTGAGCGGCCAAATTTTTGGCGCGCCGCGCGTTCTGCCCTTGCGTTCAGCGATCGGCGCGCGCCGTGTCTGCGGTCAGGCGCCGGTGCACTTCCGTCGTGCGGAAGAGCCACGCGCCAGTGGTGCGCTGCGGCGGGAGTCCCAGCACCTGTTCAAAGCCCGCGAACAGGACGGACGCGGCCTCGCCCGGCTCGGGCGAGAGCAGCGCCCAGTCAAGCTGATGCTCGCGAATGTCCGCCACCACGTCGCCGAACGGGCGCTGATGCGAGCGCAGCAGCACGATGGGTTTTTTCACGAGGTAATATGTGAAGATGGGATCAGGCAGGCCGGGCGGCAGCCCTTGCCAGTAGTAGAACGACGTGAGCAGGACGCGGTCGTCGTCGCGCACGTTGCGGTTCAGAATTTCGGCGGCTTCCTTGGAATTCGCCGCACCGCGCCACTGGCTCTCGGCCACGCGCCGGAGCATCGGCTCGTAGTCACGCGTCGAGGCCGCGAGCATCGCGCCTGCGACGACAACGGCGCACGCGGCGGTCAGCGCAGGACGCAGCCACACCGCGCGCGGGAAGGATATTTTGCCCAACCACTTCGTCGCTTCATTCAACGCCAGCGCCACGAGCGCGGCCCACGCGGGCAGGAGAGAAATCACCAACCACGGTACCTTGTTCGGCACGATGGAGATCAACACCAGCGCCGGCACGAGCACCGTCAGCGGCCACACTGACCAGGCGGACGGCAGCTCGTCGTCGTCGCGTTCTTTGAACCACGCGTGAACGGCCCAAGCGGCCCCGGCCCCGGCCAACGTCACGCCAAGCCAGCCGAGCAGCACGGGCAGTTGCGCGAAGTAGAAAGTCCAGTCGCTGTGCCAGAGCGATTGAGCATTCATCGCAAATTGAAATACGTCGCTGCCGCCCGGCACACGCGCGCGCGGCAGCACGCCCAAGTACCACCAGCCGCACGTCAGCGCAGAAATACCCGTGAGCAGGAAAAAATCTTTCACCGTGCGCCGTCCGCACGCGCCGCCAAGCCAGAGCGCGAAGGCCGCGAGGCAGTAGAATGCCGCCGTTCCCTTCGTTAGCAATGCGAAGCCCAGGCACACGCCGCACCACAGCGTGCGTTTTGAAACTAAAGCCAGCAGCGCCAGCAGCCCGAACGTGGCGACGAGATGATCCTGTTTGATCCACACGTCGAACAATGCGCTGCCCGGCAGCAGCGCCACGACGAACGCAGTCCACAAGCCCGTCGCAACGCCAAAGACGCGGCGGTTCAACTGGAAGAGCAGCAACTGGTTCACCACGCCGACGAGGATGGAGAGAATTTCCGCGCGCTCCGCGAACCCCGCTTGCAACGGTTGCAGCCCGAGCAGCAGCAGCGTGTGCAGGGGAGGATGCCGCCAGAACCACGCGGCGAACGGATCATTCCCGCCCGCGTCGAAGGCCCGCGCCGTGCAGAGCGCCATCGCCTCGTCCCACACGAGCAGATGCCCGAGCCAGCGGAGGCGCAGCGCGAGGAAAAGCGCGACACACGCCGCCAGACAAAGCCAGGTGACACGATCCAGCGGACGCCCCGGCGAGGGCGTGGTCAGCTGGTGATCACCGTTGAGTTTCATGGCTCCAAACTCATCGGCACTGCGAAATGAAACTGAAACGTGCGGCGGGCCTGGCCGCCCCATTCACGCGGGCTTCACCACGGGCGCGCGATCTTGTGCTTCTGCCGCGGCTTCGTGGAACTGGCCCGCACCGTCCAGCCGGCAGCGGGACGCTCTTCGTCAGGAGCGGGCGCTTCGGGCGCGGGTGATTCCGCCGCCGTCGGTTCTTCGTCCGGCCCCGCCTTGATGGACTTGTCGATCATTCCCAACAACTGCCGCCGTCCGTCCTCCGTCATCGCCGAGCAAGTGAAAATCTCCGGCAGTTTCTGAAACCACGCCTCGATGCGCCCGGTGAAGGCCGCGATGTTCTCCTGCGCCTTCACCTTCGACACCCGGTCGCTCTTGGTGAACACGAGGACGAACGGGATCGTGTTGCCCGTCAGCCACTCCACGAATTCCAGATCAATTTTCTGCGGCGGCAGCGTCGAGTCAATCAGTGCGAAGACGCAGCAGAGGTTCTTCCGGTGCTGCAAGTATTCCAGCACCGCGTCGTTGAAGCGCGCGCTGTCCTTGCGCGCCACCTGCGCGAAGCCGTAGCCCGGCAAATCCACCAGCCGCCACGTCTTGTTCATGGTGAAGATATTGATCAGCTTCGTGAAACCCGGCACGGCGGAGACGCGGGCCATGCCGTCTTTGCCGGCGAGCATGTTCAGCAGCGACGACTTGCCGACGTTGGAACGTCCGATGAAAGCGAACTCCGGCAGCGACTCGTCCGGGCACGAAGCCAGGTCCGGCGCGCTGCGATCAAAAATGGCGGATGAAATGTTCATAGTCCTACGGCCGACTGTCGCAGTCCGGCGGCATGGCCGATAGAAAGAATTTCTGGACGGGGCCGGTTTGCCGAAACCTCACACCACTTCCACCGGACACTTCGGCACCGCATCGAGGAATGCCTGGCCGTAGCGCTTGCTCAACACACGATTGTCCAGCACCACCACGATGCCCTGATCGCTCTTCGTGCGAATCAATCGCCCGACGCCCTGACGGAATTTCAAAATTGCCTCGGGCAACGAAAATTCTCCAAACGAATTCCCACCGCGCGCCTCGATGGCCTCAATCCTCGCCTCGATCAGCGGATGGTCCGGCACCGCGAACGGCAGGCGCGTGATGATGACATTCGACAGCGCCTCGCCCGGCACGTCCACGCCCTGCCAGAAGCTGTCCGTGCCGAAGAGCACCGAGTCCACGTCCTCCTTGAACTTCTCCAGCATCGTCGAGCGCGGCGTGCCGGTGCCTTGCACGAAACACGCGACGCCCAGCTTGTCGAAGAACGGCTGCATCCGCTCGGCGACTTCCTGCATCAGCTTGTAACTGGTGAAGAGCACGAAGGCCTTGCCATGCGTCTGCCGCAGGAACCGCTCAATGTTCTCGATGAGCGCGTCGCGATAACCGGTCTCACGCGGGTCCGGCATCTTCGCCACGACGATCAGCTTCATCTGCTTCTCGTAATCAAACGGCGAACCGACTTGGAGCAACGTGGCGTTCTCCGCGCCCACCTTGCGCGCAAAGTAATTCATCGGCTGACTTTGGACTTTGAACTTTGGACCTTGGACTCCCTCCCCCACGGCCAGTGTCGCGCTCGTCATGATCACCGACGTGTCGGACTCGAACAGCCGCGCGCGCAGATACGCCGCGACATCAATCGGGGCGGCATTCAACGTCAGCATGCGCTGCGCCTTGCCGCTGCGCTCGACCCAATACACGTAGTCCTCCTGGCTTTGGCTGAGGAACGTCGCCACGCCCTCGCGCAATTCCGCGAGACGGCGATTGCACTCCACCAGTTCCTGCCCGGTGTCCTTGTCCTCGCTGCCCTTGATGAGTTCGCTCACCGCCTCGCGCACGCGCTGAATCGGCAGCGTCACGGCGTCGCTTACCAAGTCGGCGCGGCGGATGCGCAGTTCCGTCCATTGCCGTTGCGTCCGTCCGGCACCGCTGCGGCCGCTCGGCTCCGCTTCGCTCTTCTCCTTCGCCAGCGCCTCGCACGCTTCCTCGACTTGATTAAAAAACTTGTCGCTCTCGCTCAATAACTCGCCCACCAACTTCACCGACGGGCCTTGCCGCAGCGTGGCGAGCAAGCCTTTCTCCGTGCGCGGATTCCACAGGCGGTTCAGCGCGTAACGCAGTTGCCCGCTCGAAACACTGACGCCGATGTGCTTCGACGCCACGCTCTCCACCGTGTGCGCCTCGTCGAAGATCACGAAGTCGTTTTTGAACAGGATGCCGCCCTCCTGATCCTCGCTCACGCCCGGCAGCAGCGTGAAGAACAGCGTGTGGTTCAACACCAGCACATCCGCCGAAAGAATCTTCTGCCGCGCGCGCTGGAAATGGCAGATGCCGTTCTCCTTCCCGAACTCCGACGCAAAGCCGCAAATCTTCGGCGAACACAGCCCGCGCTCCGAGCAGACGTGCGACCACACTTTCATGTCCGGCTCGATCTCGAAGTCCGAGAGGCTGCCGTCCTCGGTGGTCTTGCTCCATTCGTGGATGCGCTTGAGCTCCTCCATCTCCGGCGAGGTGAACAGGCCGTCGGCGTGCATCAGCGCCTTCCGCAACCGGCGCGAGCAGAGGTAATTGCTGCGCCCCTTGAGCATGGCGAAGTTGAACTTCAACGGAGCCAGCACGGCCGTGAGCATCGGCAAATCCTTCTGCGTCAACTGCTCCTGCAAATTGATCGTGTGCGTGGAGATGACCGCCTTCTTCTTCTGCGCGAGCGCGAACAGAATGGCCGGCACGAGATACGCCAGGCTCTTGCCCACGCCCGTGCCCGCCTCGACCGCGAGATGCTCGCGCCCTTCCAGCGCCCGCGCCACCGCCACCGCCATGGCCTGCTGCTGCGGGCGATACTCGAAATTCTTCGCGCGGGAAAGAATGCCGGTGGGTGAAAAGATTTCCTCCACCTGCCGCACCAGATCGACGCCGGAACCGGCGGGCTGTGATTCAATGGTGCTGATCATGAACGGCTCGCGAAGCCTGAGCGGAAATGTTTAGCCACGGATGGACACGGATAAACACGGATGCGAAGCCACCGGAACAAACGACGCGGTGTTTTTAATCCGTGTCCATCTGTGTCCATCCGTGGTTGAAAATTCTTCACTTCATCGCCGCGTACACATGATGCACGTCATCATGGTCATCCAGCGTCTGGAGGAAGGCCGCCACCTGCTTGTGCGTCGCTTCGTCCAGCTCGGGATAATTCTTCGCCACGTAACGCATCTCCGAGGCCGTGACCTTCCAGCCCGCCGCCTTCAATGCCTTCGTGACGTGATCGAGTTCCTTCATCTCGGTGATGAAGCGCGCGCCCTTCTCGCCTTCGTGAACTTCGTCGCCTTCCAGCGGCTCGACTTCCTGCGCGCCCGCCTCGATGGCGTCGGTGTCAATGTCCCGGTTTGCGTCAGCGTGCGTCGCTTCGACGACGCCGACATGATTAAAAAAGAATCCCACGCTGCCCGGCTGGCCCAGCGAGCCGCCCTGCGAAAACATGCGGCGAACCTCCGGCGCGGTGCGGTTGCGGTTGTCGGTCAGGCACTCGACGATGACCGGCACCTTGTGCGGCGCGTAGCCTTCGTAAGTCGTCATCTCGTACACCACCGCGTCGTCGCCGATGCCCGCGCCCTTCTTGATCGCGCGCTCGATGGTGTCGCGATACACGCTCGACTTCTTGGCCTTCTCGACGGCGGCAGCGAGGCGCGCGTTGAGGGCGGGGTCAGGACCGCCGAGCTTGGACGCGACCATGATTTCGCGGACCAGCTTCACGACCATCTGACCTTTCTTCTGCGCGTTGATTTCGCGCCCGGCTTGTTTCCATTGTGCGCCCATAAATTTTAGAAGCCGCAGCGTGCCTGAAGGGAAAAGAACGTGGAACTCTGAAATTGCGAAAAGTGAAAGGAGTCTGCATGGCCGTCTCACGGAAGCTCCGCTGAACTGTATCAGCGGATGAAAGAATCCCGCGCACACCCGCCGCGACGATGGGGTCAAATTCGTGATGATCCGCCGTCAGCAGTTCCGCGCTGTCCCGCCGCTTCAACGCGAGGCGAAAGTATCCGCCAGCGAGATGCGGTGTTTCACTTGAGCCGTCCGGCCTCTTTGAAAAGTTCGTCGCCCATGTCCGTGCCGAGTCTCACCCCACCGATGAAGGTCTGTTCAGAGTTACCGCCAGCCTACGGGAAAGCACTTCCCGCTTTCTGTTTACGTTTCTATTGTCCGCCTGTGCAATTGCTCGCGTGTGTCGCCATGGTTTTTCTGGCTGCGGTTTCGTCCGCCGCCCCGCGCCCCCGCATCGTCACCAGCTTCTTCCCGCTCTACTGCTGGACGGTCAATGTCGCGGGCGAATTTGCCGACGTGGAAAACCTCCTGCCCGGCCGCGTCGATCCGCACGCCTACTCGTTCACGACCAGCGACGCGCGCAAGCTCACCAGCGCCGACCTGATCGTGGTCAACGGTCTCGGCCTCGAAAGCTGGCTGCCCAAGGTCCAGCGCAACGGCACGGTGGCGACGAACAAAATTATCACCGTCAGCGCCGGGCTTCAGACCCAACTGCTGTTCGGAGCGCACCATCATCACCACGATGGCGACGCGCATGACCACGCTGGCGAACAAGTGAACGAACACTTCTGGCTCGATCCCACGCTCGCCGCGCACGGCGTGAGCAACATTCTCGCCGCGCTGCAACGCCTCGATCCCGCGCACGCCGCCGCCTACGCCAGCAACGCGCAGGCTTACGTCGCGCGCCTGCACAGACTGGACGCGGACATCCGCGCAAAACTTGCAGGCGTGACCAACCGCGCCATCGTCACCTACCACGACGCGTTTCCCTATTTCACCCGCCGCTACGGATTGGAAATCGCCGGCGTCGTGGAACAACAGCCCGGCGTGCCGCCCGGTCCCAAGTATTTGTCCGAACTGGGAAAGAAGATTCGCGCGCAGAAGATTCCCGCCATCTTCGTCCCGCCCGGCGTGCGCAATCCGCTCGCCCAGCGTCTGGCCCGCGATCTGAAAGTGAAACTTGCCGAACTCGACACGCTTGAATCCGGCCCGCTCTCTCCGTCAGCCTACGAGCAACAAATGATGTTCAACGCCACCGTGCTCGCAACGTCCCTCAAGTGATGCCGACGGAATCGATCCATTTGCACCCGTCGCTCGCCGTCGAGGTGCGCGGCCTGCGCGTGACTTTTGGCGACACCGAAGTCTTGCGCGGCGTGAACATGCGAGTGCCGCAGGGACAGATCGTGGCGCTCATCGGTCCGAACGGCTCTGGCAAGACCACGCTGCTGCGCTGCCTGCTCGGCCTGCAGAAGTATTCCGAAGGCGAAGTCCGCATCTTCGGTGAACGCAATCTGGACAAAGTGCTGCCGCGCGTCGGCTACGTGCCGCAGAAGCTCGCGCTCGAACGCAGCTTCATTCTCAGCGTCCGCGAATTCCTCGCCCTGCGCCTGCGCTCGACGCGGAACTGGTTCTTCAAGTCGCACAAACAACTCGATGATCTGATAAAGCCCGCGCTCGTTCACATCGGCGTGGAGGAGTTGCTCGACCGGCCCATCGCACAACTTTCCGGCGGACAACTTCAGCGTGTGCTCATCGCCTACGCGCTCCTGAGCAAGCCCGACCTGCTCCTGCTCGACGAACCGACGGCCGGCGTGGACACGCCGGGCGAGGAAACCTTCTACGATTTGATCGCGCACGTGCAGCGCCAGTACAAGCTCACCGTCATCCTCGTGTCGCACGATCTTTCGATGGTCTATTCCCACGCCTCGCGCGTCTATGCGCTGAACGGCGTCATCTGCTGCGAAGGCCCGCCCGAGCAGGTGATGAATGCGGAATCGCTCAAGCAGGCTTACGGAATTCACGCCACGCCGTACGCGCATCATCACCACCACTGAAGGAATGACGAATGACGAATGACGAATGGACTGGAGCGAGCGCGCGGTGGCGGCAGGCAGGGTGCCCGCCGCCACGAAGATCAACGTCATTAGTCATTAGTCATTAGTGATTGTACCAAGGTGTTTATCGAACCCATCATGCAACGCGCGCTGCGAGCGGCGCGGTTTGTAGGGCC
>JANNGC010000723.1:0-18604 GCA_031380445.1 Pedosphaera sp. | reverse complement strand
ATGAAGCCGCCGTGCCCAAGAGCGGCAAGGCGCGGCAGGCGTTCATCAGCGCGCTGGAGAATTGGGACGAGGCGGCGGCGGACGCGGCCATTGTCGGCATGTATCGAACGGCGGGCGCGGATGAAATTTACGAAATTCTCTGCCGCTACGGCGCGCGCGATTTCCGCGAGCTGGGCCACAAGGAGATTTACACTGCGAACAGTTTTCGCTGTCTCGAAGCCATCGGCTGGCAGCACGGCGAGGCGATTTTGCGCTCGCTCGTCTTCGCCATGCTCGACCGCGTGGGCGCGAAGGAGAACCCCGCGAAGGCGGACCTGCCTGCCGACCGTCCGTATCGCCGCAACCTCGAGCGCGTGAAAGAAATTCACGCCGGCTGGCTCGACGGCCAAGCGGACGCCGATGCCACGCGCGAAATGCTCGCAGCCATCCGCGCCGGCTCCGCGCAGGACACGAGTGCGAAGGCGGTCGAGTTGTTGAACAAGGGCGTGGCGGCGCAATCACTGTGGGACGCGCTGTTCGACGGAGCGGGGGAGTTGCTGATGCGCCAGCCGGGCATTGCGGCAATTCACGCGACGACGTTCACGAACGCCTGCCACTATTCCTTCCAGCACACGCGCGACGAGGAGACGCGGAAATTATTGCTGCTTCAAAACGCCGCGTTCCTCCCCCTCTTTCGCGGCGGCAAGGACGACGGCCATCACATTGACACGCTGGAGCCAATCGCGTTGAAGGAATCCGGCGCGGGCGCGGTGGAAGAAATTTTCGCCGACGTGAGCGGCGACAAGGCGAGCAAGCTCCGCGCGGCGGGAAAAATTCTCGCCTACTTGAAAGACCATCCCGATCCGAAGCCGCTGGCGGATGCTGCGCGCCGTTTGATTTTCCTGAAGGGCCGCGATTCGCATGATTACAAGTTCAGTTCTGCCGTGCTGGAGGATTATGCGTTCATGGCTCCGCAATGGCGTGACCGCTTTCTCGCCGCGAGCGTGTTCAACCTCAAAGGTTCCGGCGACAAGGATAACGAACTGGTGCAGCGCACGCGCGCGGCACTCGGTTAGCGGGACAGTCAACTGCCTGAAGGAGCCACGGCCGGACTTTGACAGGAAAATGGCTGACAGGAAAATCTGCATATTCCTGTCATACATTTTCCTGTCAGTTCGGTCTTCGGGGAAGTTGCGCCCGGGCCGGATTAAAAAATTATGTCACCGGCTGCATGAGGCGCGCGTCATTGCCGGTGCGCATGAAAACCAAACTCTTTTCCATTGTCGCTCTCACATCTGTCGCCGTGCTCGCCCACGCCGCTCCGGCGGATCAAAACTGGGGCCAGTGGCGTGGTCCGCTCGCCAACGGCATTTCTCCCAACGGCAACCCGCCGACCGAATGGAGCGAAACGAAAAACGTGAAGTGGAAAGTTCCGCTCACGGGCGAAGGCCACGCCACGCCGATCATCTGGGACAACTTGATCTTCATCCAATCCGCCGTGCCCGCAGCAAAGAAGCCGGAAGCCATGCTCAATCTGAGCGTCTCACCACAGGTCGCCGGTCTTCCGCAACAACAGCCGCCGCCCGGCGGCCCCGGTGGACAAGGCCAGCCGGGAGGCCAGGGTGGCCAAGGCGGCGGAGGCGGACGCGGTGGTGCGCCCACATCTCCCTACCAGTTCACGATGGCGGCGTTCGACCGCGCCACCGGCAAAACCGTGTGGC
This sequence comes from Pedosphaera sp., assembly GCA_031380445.1. Taxonomy (GTDB): domain Bacteria; phylum Verrucomicrobiota; class Verrucomicrobiia; order Limisphaerales; family SIBH01; genus JANNGC01. The sequence continues at coordinate 16,904 of JANNGC010000723.1, read as the reverse complement.
AGAAAATGTTGCGCGAGGAACTGCCGCACGAGGCGCGGCACGGCACAGCCACGTTCGCCTCCGGCTCGCCGGTCACCGATGGCGAGAGCTTGTTCGCCTACTTCGGCTCGCGCGGTCTTTACGCGCTCGATCTCAAGGGCAACGTGAAATGGCAGAAAGATTTCGGAAAATACCGGAGCGCGAATCAGTTCGGCGAAGGCAGTTCGCCCGCGTTGCACGGCAACACGCTGGTCGTGAACTGGGATCACGAGGGCGAGGATTTCGTCGCCGCGTTCGACAAGACCACCGGCAAAGAACTGTGGAAACAGCCGCGCGATGAGAAGACCACTTGGGGCACCCCGCTCATCATCGAACACGCGGGCGTCAAGCAGGTGATCGTGAGTGCGAGCGGCAAGGTGCGCAGCTACGACCTCGCCACCGGCAAGGAACTCTGGTCCGCCGGCCCGCTCGGCTCGAACGTGGTGCCTACGCCCGTGACCGGCCACGGCCTGGTGTTTTCCATGAGCGGCCATCGCGAACCCAAATTGCTCGCCATCAAACTCGGTCGCACCGGCGAACTCTCGGACACCGACGCCATCGCCTGGTCCACCACCCGCGACACGCCCTACGTTCCCTCGCCGCTGCTCGATGGCGACCTGCTGTTCTACGTCAAAGGCAACGAGGCGACGCTGACCATCGTGGATGCGAAAACGGGCAAGGCGTCCGTGGAAGCGCACCGGCTGGAAGGCGTGCGCGGAATGTATGCCTCGCCCGTGCTGGCGGCGGGACGTTTGTACATCGTGGGCCGCGACGGCGGCGCCGTGGTGCTCAAGAAGAGTGACAAGATCGAAGTGCTGGCGACGAACAAGCTGGAGGACAATTTCGACGCCTCGCCCGCCATCGCGGGCAATCAACTCTTCCTGCGCGGCAAAGCGAATCTCTATTGCATCGCGCCGACCGAGCGCGCCGAGGCGAAGTGAACTTGCGGCGGAACTGGTCGCGCCGCGACCAGCTCTGGCGCGCGGGCATTCCTGTCCGCGCGCCACGGTGCTGCGTCGAGCCGCTCATTGCTTTTCATTCGCCCTTCGCTAGAACTGTCGGCACTCAATCCAAATGAACACCTCGCGTATTTTCCTGAGCCTCGTTGCGGCCTGTTGCACGGTGCAGGCCGCTGACCCCACCAACCCGCCGCCCCGCCGCTTCGGAGCGCCGCAACCTATCTCGCCTGAAGTCGCGGCGGATCGCAGCGTGACCTTCCGTGTCCGCGCGCCGCACGCGACCAACGTCTCCGTGTCGAGCGAATGGCCGGGCGCGAAGCCAATGGCGAAAGATGCGAACGGCAACTGGAGCGTGACCGCCGGCCCGCTCGCGCCGGAGTTGTACAGCTACAGCTTTTCCATTGATGGATTTCAGACGCTTGATCCCGGCAACCCCGCCGTGAAGCCCGGCCGTTCGCCGCGCAGCAGCATGGTCGAGGTGCCGGGCAACCCGCCGCTCGCACGAGTGGAACGCCAACATTCCGCACGGCAAGGTCAGCGCCCATTCCTACCAGTCCAAGTCGCTGGGCGCGCGCCGCTCGCTCCATGTGTACACGCCGCCGGGCTACGATCAGTCGGGGAAGAAACTGCCCGTGATGTATTTGCTGCACGGCTCGGGCGACAACGACGGAACGTGGTCTTCGCTGGGTCGCGCCAATGTGATTCTCGACAACTTGATCGCGGCCAAGAAAGCCAAGCCGATGATCGTGGTGATGACCGACGGCCATCCTTACATCTCGCCGCCCGGCGTCAGTGCGACCAACACGACCGAGCGCGGACGCAACACGAAGTCTTACGAACGCGACTGCATCGAGGACGTGATGCCGTTCGTGGAAGCCAACTATCGCACGATCAAAAACCGTGATAGCCGCGCCATCATCGGCCTCTCGATGGGCGGTGGGCAGGCGCTGCATGTGGGGTTGAATCACCTCGACCGCTTTGCGTGGGTCGGCGGCATGAGCGCCTCGGTGCCAAGCGCGGATGACGTTTCCGTGGCGTTGAACGACGCCCAGGCCACCAACAAAAAGCTCAAACTGCTCTGGATCGCCATTGGCAAAGACGACTTCCTGCTCTCGCGCAACACGACCTTCGAGGACGCGCTGAACGCCAAAGGCATCACGCACACTTACCAGGTCACGGACGGCGCGCATCAATGGCCGGTGTGGCGGAAGTATCTCGCGGAGTTCGCGCCGCTCGTCTTCAGATGAGCGGCGGCGTAACGCCGGCTTTCTCGCCGCCGCCCACGCGCTTGCTCCCGGTGATTCCATCCGCCACAACTGGCCCGTGCGAATCATTGGCGGATCAGCCGGCGGACTCATTCTTAAAGCGCCCAAGGGCCTCGACGTGCGGCCCACGCCGGACATGGTGCGGCAGGCCCTCTTTAACAGTATTGCTCCGCGCATCGAGGGCGCGCGCGTGCTGGAACTTTTTGGCGGCACCGGCGCGCTCAGTCTCGAATGCCTCAGTCGCGGCGCACGCGAGGCGTTGTGCATCGAGCTGTCGCCGAAGCACGCGCGCATCATCGAGCAGAATTGCGCGTCGCTGAACTTGCCCACGAATTCCTTCCGCGTGCGCGTGCAGGATGTCTTCACCGCGCTGCCGCAGCTCGCGGCGGCCGGCGAACGCTACGACCTCATCCTCGCCGACCCGCCGTATGGCGAGAAGAACGTCGGCCACCGCAGCCAGTCTTTCGCGCAACGCTGCCTCGACAATGAAACGCTGCCGCGCCTGCTCGCGCCGGGCGGGCTGTTCGTCCTCGGCCACGCGCGCCGCGACACGCTCACGCTGCCGCCACGCTGGCACGAACGGAAATTCATGAAGCACGGCGATTCCATCATGCGCTTTCTGGAGACAATGGAATGAAGACGTTGACCACCGAAAACACGGAAGACACGGAAACGAACCGGAAGGAACTGGGACGGGTTTCCATTCCGTGTTTTCCGTGTCTTCCGTGGTTCAAACTCCCCGCCGCCCTCGCGGCCTTTTTGCTTATGCTCACGACCCTGCCGGCTGCGGAAACCAATGGTCTTGGCGGGCGCGACGCGCGGCTGCAAGCACTCGTCGAGGACGTGGCGGCGGCGACGCTCCAAGAGTTCGCCGCCAAGAAACTTCTGACCAACGAACTCGCCATCACGCTCGTGGACGTGCGCGCCGCGCAGCAGTTGCAGCACGGCAGTTCGCGCGGCGGCGTGGCGATTTATCCGGCGAGCGTGGTGAAGATGTTCTACCTCGCCGCCACGCACCGCTGGCTGGAGGACGGCCAGATCACCGACACCGCCGAACTGCGCCGCGCGATGAAGGACATGATCGTGGACTCCTCGAACGACGCGACGGCTTACATCCTCGATGCGCTGACCGGCACGACGGGCGGGCCGGAGTTGCCCGAGGCGGAGATGAAACGCTGGGGCGAGAAACGCAATGCCGTGAACCGCTACTTCACTTCGCTCGGCTACACCAACATCAACGCCAATCAGAAGCCGTGGAACGAGGGTCCGTACGGCCGCGAACGCGTGTGGGTCGGCGAGAAGTTTGGCAACCGCAACATGCTCACCACCGATGCCACGGCGCGATTGCTCGCGGAGATTGCCCTCGGCCAGTGCATCACCGCGAAGCGCAGCGCCGAGATGATGACGCTGCACTTGCGCGATTTCACTGCCAAGGGTGACACCGACGATCAGTCGCGCGGCTTCTCCGCCGCCGGCCTTCCACGCGATGCGAAGCTCTGGTCGAAAGCCGGCTGGACCAGCACCACGCGCCACGACGCGGCGTATGTGGAACTGGCGGACGGAAGAAAGTTTGTGCTCGTGGTGTTCACAGTCGGCCATGCAAACGAGAAGAAGATCATTCCGTTCGTGGTGAAGCAGGTGGTGGAGAAACTGTAATCGGATGAACCTTCATCGCGACGGCAATCTGATCGAGGCGGGCGTCTGGTTGGTCTTCGCAGTTGTGCTGTTCATCTGTGCCTTGCGCCGCGCGCGTCGTTTGCGTTCCACGTTCTGGTTTCTCGCCGTGGTCATCATCGCCTTTGGTTTTTCCGATCTGGTGGAGGCGCGCACCGGCGCGTGGTGGAAGCCGTGGTGGCTGTTCCTGTGGAAGGTGACGTGCGTGCTGCTGATGCTGGCGGGAGCTTGGCGTTACCGGCGGTTGACGAGGAAGGACTCAGGCGGGACGCCGGGCCAGGGTTGAGGAGCGCGGCCTTCACGGACGTCGGGAGACAACATCGGGCTTCATCCGTTTTGCATTCTTTCGGGATGTAAAGACGCATGTCAGATGCTGCGGGGCACGACCAGGCCTGGCGGCGCTGGGAAATTTTGCCCCGTTGGAATTTGTTTGGGATTTGGATTTTAGATTTTGGATTTTCTCCCCAACCGCTTTACTCCGCGCGTGGCGAACTTGCACATCATCCCCGTCGTGTCCCTCGAAGCTCCCGAGCTGGCGTGGTATCTCACGCTCAAGCGCGTGGACGAGCACGAGCGCGCGGGCGTGCTGGTGGCCACGAACGCCAAGGTCGTGCAACGGCTGCTCGCCAGCCGCTTCACCGTCACATCCGCGCTGCTCACGCCCGCATGGCTGGAAAAACTGGAGCCGCAACTGCGCGCGCGCCCGGAGGAGATCACCGTCTTCGTCGCGGAGCAAAAGCTTCTGGAAACCATCACCGGCTATCAGATGCACCAGGGTGCGCTGGCGGTGGCGAAGATTCCGCCTCAGCCCGGCTTGGCCGCGCTGCTTGAAACGTCTCCGCGACCGCTGCTGCTCGCCGCTGTGGAGGGCATTGCCAGCGCGGAAAATCTCGGCGCCGTCGTGCGGAACTGCGCCGCGTTCGGCGCGCACTTCCTCGTCGTGGGCGAGACGTGCGGCAGTCCGTTCCAACGCCGCGCCGTGTCTGGCTCGATGGGGACGATCTTCGAGCAGCCGGTGGCGCAGGTGGAGAATTTGGTAGAGACGCTGACGACGTTACGCGCGCGTGGCGTGCGCTGTCTGGCCGCGCATCCGCGACCAGATGCGAAGAAACTGTCCGCCGTGGATTTGCGCGGCGACTGCTGCCTCGTCTTCGGCGCGGAAGGGCCGGGACTCACGGAAGCCGTGCTGGCCGCGTGCGATGACATGGTGGAAATCCCCATGCCCTCGCACATGAACTCGCTGAACGTGGCCAGCGCCACGGCGGTGTTTCTCTACGAGGCGACCCGGCAGCGGGATGGCCGAGAGTCAGTCCAAATGAGTTAGCCGGTTGAGGGCAGGCATCTGGGAATCGAGATCGTGGTGTTGTCCGTGGCCACGACACAGGAATGTGTCTGAACCTGCCGGCTGGAAAGCCGGCAGGTTGGGAGACTTTCCAGTCTCCCGTTGAAGGGCTTTCCAAGCACGCTCCTCCGCCTTTCACTCCGCATCCCGCCGCAGCGCGCGCCCCGGTTTCGCGCCGGTGTGTTTGTCATCCCTCACCACTTCCACGCCGTTCACGAAGATATGCGTGAAGCCGGTGGCGTATTGGTGCGGCTTCTCGAAGGTCGCGTTGTCCTGCACCTTCGCCGGATCGAACACCACCAGATCCGCCCAGCAGCCTTCACGCACCAGCCCGCGATTCTTCAACGCGAACGTCGTGGCCGGCAGCGACGTCATGCGGCGCACGGCGTCCTCCAGTTTCAGCACGTTCAATTCGCGCACGTAGCGGGCGAGGAAGCGCGCGCTGTTGCCGTAGCCGCGCGGGTGCGGCACGCCTTCGTTGAAGCGCCGCACGCCGCTGTCCGAGGCGAACATCGTGTTCGGATGCCGCATGAACTGCTGCACGTCGTCCTCGCTCATGCCGTGAAAGACCGCGCCCGCGCCACCGTTTTTCTGGATCTCCAGGATGGTTTGAATCTGATCGTCGAGCGCATCCGAGCCGTGCAATTTCTTCGCCGCCTCCGCGATGTTCAGCCCGTTGCACGAGCGGTCGTGACGATACGAGGCAATGACCGCGTACGAATAATCCTTGGCCCCGCCGCGCTCGCGCACCGAGCGCATCTCCTCCGCCATTTTCGCGCGCGTGACTTCGTTGGAGTAATGCTCCGCGAATTTTCCGCCCTCACGATACTTCTTGGGAATCAGCGTCGAGATGCTCGTGCTCGAAGCAGGGTAGGCATACTGGTCTTGCGTGATGTCCAGCCCTCCGGCGCGCGCGCGTTCGAGGGCAGCGAGGACTTTCTCGGTCTGCCCCCAGTTTTCCTGGCCGGAAAGTTTCAGATGCGAAACGTGTGCGCACAGTCCGCCCTCGCGGGAGATGCGGAACAGCTCGTCGAGCGATTTGTAAATTTCTGCGCCTTCGTTCCGCATGTGGCTGGCGTAAAGGCCGCCGTACTGGCCCACGACTTTGGCCAGCGCGATGATTTCATCTGTCCTCGCAAATGTGCCGGGCAAATAAATCAGTCCCGTCGAGAGTCCGACCGCGCCGTCCTTCATCCCTTGCTCGACGGCGGCCTTCATCTTCGTGAGTTCTTCCGGCGTGGGCGGGCGATCAAATTCTCCGGCCATCGCGCGCTCGCGTACGGTGCCGTGGCCAATGAGCGTGGCGATGTTGGGAGAAATGTTCGTGGTCTCGCAGCGGCGGAAAAACGCACCGACGTTTTGCGCCGAGCTGCCGCAGTTGCCGAGCACCAGCGTGGTCACGCCCATGCGGAGGAAGTTTTCGCCGCGCGGCAGATCATCAATGTCCTCCGCGTGCGTGTGGACATCAATGAAGCCGGGCGCGAGCAGCAGTCCGCGCGCGTCTTCTTCCTTGGTCGCGCTGCCTGCAACACGCCCGACGGCGACAATTTTTCCGTCCTTCACCGCGACATCAGCGAAGCGCGCGGGGTTCCCCGTGCCGTCAATGACGCGGCCATTCCGCAGCACCAGATCGAAGTCAGCGGCGGCGAGCGAGAGGACGCCAGCGACGCAAAAGGACAAAGCACGAACCATCATGCCGCGTGCTTACCAGCCGGCGCGGCGCTTGGCGAGCGGGCGAATGTAACCGGCCCTCACCGCACCTTGAGAAACCCTTGCGGCGGGGATGTTCACCTTGACCCGTGGAGCAACTGACGCAGCGGGCGAAGAGGGGGGGGCAGTGTCCTCACGCACCGACGCCCTGCCAGTTGCGTCATTCATGTCGGCTCAATCTTGAGAGCAGTTTTGAGATGCAATTCAGGCGTTCCATTGCCTTCGCATGAATTCAGTGTGGTGATTTTCCGAGGTAAGTTTTTGCACGGACAAGCGCGGAAACTGGAGCCAGTGGTCGGGATTGAACCGACGACCGACGGTTTACAAAACCGTTGCTCTACCACTGAGCTACACTGGCCGAAGACTGCGCGTGAATGTAGTCGCGGCCCCCGCTGGCTCAAGCGATTTGTCAGAGTCGGGCTTGCGGGGCCAGGGGCAGCGCGGCGGATTTCTGCTTCTCGTAATCGCCGGTGAGTTTTTGGAGGTCTTTCTCCTCCTTGGAAATCTGCTTGGCCAGTTTCTCGGCGGCGGACTTGTCGGCCTTGCTGCCGCTGGCGAGAAGTTTTTCCTGCTCGCGCTTCTTGGTGGCGATGGATTCCTTCGCGGCATAAACCGTGGAGTAAACCTGCGCGGCCTTGAGCTTCGCGAGGCGTGTCCTGAGGGCGGCGATCTCCTGCGCGGGATCAACGGGCTTCGCCTCGACGGGCGCAGCGGTTTTGCCTTTGCCCAGTTGCCCAGACTTGGCCTCGAAAGCAGTCAGAGCATTGGTAAATGCGAGGCGGGCCGCTTCCCGGGCGGCCTTCGCGATGGCGCGCTTGGCCTCCAGTTGAGGGGTGCGGTTCTTCAAAATCTCCGCCTTGAGCCGGGCGTCCTCGGCTTCCTTGGGCGCGAGATCGGCCCGGGCTTTTTCCAACGTGTTGCTCGCTTTGCGCCATTCCTTCAAGGCGTCCGCCGCCGCCGGTTGCTCCGCCACCGGGGCCGGCGCAGATTTGGCGGCACCGTTTTGCAAGCCGGCCAAGTGCTGCTGCGCCGCCGCGATCTGGTCGGCAATGGTCGGGGGATTTGCGGCCAGTTCGCCCACACGTCTGCCGTTGCCCGCATTCCAGACCGTCACCTTGCCCGACCAGTCCGTGGCGACGATGCGCGAGCCGTCGTGCGTGAACGTGGCGCGCACTGGCAGTTCGTTGGTGAACTCGTAGGACTTCAGCTTGGTGCCATCGGCGCTCCAGGTGGTCACCTGGTTATCGCGCCCACAGGTCACAACGCGCCCGTCGTGGGAGTAGCTGATCGAGAGCGCGCCGCTCGGGTGCGGGTTCCAGGTGCGGGCCTGTTTGCCCTCCTGCATCTCCCAAACTTTCGCGCTGCCGTCTTCGCTGACCGACGCGAGCAGTTTGGAATCAGGGCGCCAGCTCAAGGCCGTGACGGCGGACTTGTGGCCGGCCAGCGTGTGGATTTCCAAACCGTTGTCTGCGTCCCAAATCACGATGCCGCCGTTGCGATCCGCCGAGGCCAGCCATTCGCCATTCGGACTGAACGCCGCGGCCGTGACCCAGTCCGTGTGCTTCTTCATTTTGAAAAGCACGGAGCCGTCCTTGGTGGAAAAGATTTTTACCATCCGGCTCGGCCCACCGATCACAATCTTGCTCTGGTCAGGACTGATGTCTGCGGCCAGGGCCGAGTCGAATTCCTGCCCGGAGCCGACCGTGATGATGCGTTCACCCGTGGTCACATCGAAGACCAAGACGCGCCCCGCCTTCGCCGCGTGGCCGCCGCCAACCACGACCAGTTTGCCATTGCGGCTGAATTTGATGTCCTCGGGCTGATAACTTTCCCCGTCCTTGAACGGCAGCACGCCCAGCAGTTCCAAGGTGTCCGTGTGATAGAGCACCACCTGCTTCTGTCCCGCGACCGCGAGCACGGGAGCCCACGGACTGGCCGCAAGTCCGGTGATGGCCGTGGCGCGTTTCGTGGACACCACTGGCTCCAACAACATGTCACCCGGCATCGGCGGCGGGCCATCCGGTTTGCCAATCGCGCCGGAGCCGATGGACAGATCAACGGTAGGTTTCCCAGCGAGAGCTTTGCTGTTCAGCGTTTCGAGCAACCCACCCGCGATCCATTTTTTGAAAACGGCAATTTCCTTGTCCGCCATCTTGCCGCGATTCGGCGGCATCGTCGGCTCTGCGGCATGTGTAATGACTTTGACCAGTTGGCTGGCGTCCGCGTCGCCGGGGACAATTACTTTGCCCGAAGCGCCGCCGGCCAGCGCGCCGCTGTAGCTCGTCAGATCAAGATCGCCCTTCTTTTTGTCCGCGTTATGGCACTTGGCGCAGTTGGCCTCCACGAGCGGCAGGACGTGATCCTGGAAAGTGACTTTCTCCTGCGCTACCGCAGGAAGACTCAGAATTAGGCCAACAAAAAGAAGTGAGAACCGCATGGGCAATCAGTGATTGAAAATGAATTCCTTCGAGTTCAACAGCGCCCAGAAAATGTCCGTGAGCACCTGTTCGTCGCTCTTGCCGTTGCCGAAGTAGCTCTTGAGCTTCGTCATTTCTTTTTCCGTGGGCACGCGCGCGAGGCAGCGCAGGTAAAGTTCCTTGATGACCTCGGTGTTGTCCTTGCTGCTCTTCGCCAACTGCTTCTTGATCACGCCGCCGCTGGTGATTTTGCCCTGCGTGGCGTCGCCGTTCAGAAGGTGGAGTGCTTGGGAAAGATTCGGCTCCGTGCGGACTTCGCACGAGCAGACGGTGCCGCGAGTTGCGCGCCCAAAAGTGGTGAGGAAGTAATTGTTCACCGCGCCGTCCGCGATCTCTACGGCGCGCGCGCCCTTCGGAAGTCCCTGAAATTTATCGGCGTTCTCAGTCACTTGATTGATGACGTCGAGCATCACCTCCGCGCGCAGCCGGCGGATGCTAGCGTGCGAGAAATTCCGGTCGTCGAGCGCGTTGCTCTCGTTCGCGCGCGTCGAGAGCTGGTAGGTGCGCGAGTTGCAGATGTCGCGCACGAGCTTTTTGAAATCGTATTTGTAATCCATGAACTTCCCGCCGAGCGCCTCGAGCAGTTCAGGATTGATGGCTGGATTGCTGATGCGCACGTCGTCCACGGGGTCAATGATGCCTTTGCCCATGAAGTGCGCCCACACGATGTTCGCCATGTTCTTCGCGAAGAACGGATTGTTCGTGGAGGCCAGCCAGTTCGCCAGGACTTCGCGGCGGTCTTCGCCCTTGGCGATTTCCGGACGTTCGCCGCCGAGGAACTTCGGGGTCATCGGCTTCTTCGTCACCGGATGCGCCACCTCGCCGTCGGACTTCGCGTAAATGATCGTCTCGCGGGGATCGTCGCCCGGCTTGCGCGTTACTTGCGGGAAGAAGGCGGCGAAGCTGTAGTAGTCATTCATCGTCCAGCGGTCGAACGGATGGTTGTGGCACTGCGCGCACTGCACGCGCATGCCCATGAACACCTGCGCCACATTCTCGGAAGTCTTCAGCGTGTCGCGCTCAATTTGGAAATAACTCGCCGCCGGGTTTTTGAAGTTGCTGCCCTCCGCCGTGAGGATGCCCTTCACGATTTCATCAATGGGCCTGTTCTGGCTGAACTGCTCCTGAAGCCAGTTGTAGTAGAGCAGGGCGGGCTTGTACTGGAACTCGTTCTGGTTGGAACGAATCTGGAGCAACTCGGCGAACTTCATCACCCAGATGTCCGAGAATTCTTTCCGGTCGAGCAGCTTGTCGACCAGGTCGGCGCGCTTGCCCGCGCTCATGTTGTCCACGAAGTCGCGCACCTCGTCCGACTTCGGCACCGTGCCGGTGATGTCCACAAACGCGCGGCGGATGAACGTGGCGTCGTCGCACACCTCGCTCGGCGTGATGCGCAGCTTCCTCAGCTTCGCGTTCACGAGTCCGTCCACGTAATTGTTCTCCGCCACTTCCGGCCAGGTGAACTTGTAATTCTTCGGCACGACCAGCATCTGCGCGCCCACGGTATGTGTCTCAAACCGCGCGGTCACAAACGCCTCGCCGCGCTGCCCGGCCTTGACCACGCCGTCGTCGGAGACTTTCGCGACCGGATCGTTGTTGCTGAAGAACGCCGCCAAGGTGGTCACATCACGGTCCGTGCCGTCGGAATAAGTCGCACGTACCATCACGCGCTGAGTCGCATTGCTGCCGTCGAGCACGGCCTGTTTCGGCATCATTTCCACGCTCACGACTTTCGGGAGATTGGTCGGGTCGTGCGGCACGCCCGCTTCGAGCCAGCGCAGCAGGGTCTGGTTCAACTCGCTGTCCTTCTTGAAACGCTCGCCGCCGCCGTGCGGCACCGTGCCGAGCGCCTTCTCAATCATCAAACTCTCCTGCGGAATCGCGAGATTGATGCGGCGCCCAATGGTTTGGCGAGTGATGCGGAAATAATCGCCCTCGGGGTCGTAGCCGAACAGCGAGAGGTTGAAGCCATCCTTCCCGCGCGCCGAGCCATGGCAGCCGCCGGAGTTGCACCCCGCCTTCATGAACACCGGCATGACATCGAGATTGAAGCTGACGGGCCGCTCGACTTTGGCCTGCGCAACGGACACCGGCAGTTTGATTTCCTTGCCGCCGTATTTGATCTGCAAATCCGTTTTGCCATCGGCCAGCGGCGTGAGGAGTCCCTTCTCAATCTTCGCCAGCGACTTGTTCGCGAGCACAAAGTTTGCCTCCGCCGTCACGTCGCGCGTCAGTCCGTCGGCATACAACGCCTGCACGACCACGGACTGGCGATCGTTCTTCGTTGTGAGGTTGATGTTGGTGGGGAAGACGTGAATCTCAGTCGGCGGCGGCCCAGTGAGCGCAGAGAGGACATTCAAACCACCGCCGCCTTTGCCGCGCAGGAGAACAAACGCACCCGCCACCAACGCAAGAACCACGATGACCGCCGCGAGCGCGAACACAGGAACGCGCCGCTTCGGAGCGCGGACCGCCGAGTCCGCGCGTTCATCCTTCTTCGTAGCAGACGACGTGAGGAGGCTCTGATCTTTTCCCGCCGGAGTTGAAGTGAGACTCGTTACCTCGTCACCTACCGGGGCAGGGGCGGGCACCGTAATCGCGTTCGCGCACACCGGACACGCTATTTGCTGGCCGACCATCGTCGGCTCCGCAGAAAGGCGCTGACTGCAATGGGGACAATCGAACTTCATGTTACTTGGCGCTCGCGACCTGTTTTTTCGGCGGCACCACGCGGATGACCGCGCCCGCCGCGAGATTGTGGGGGATGACCTGCCCGCTGTGCATCACGTCCGCGCTGCACAGGAAATTGCGATACGAGCCGGGCACCATCTTCGCATCCACCGTGAGCTTGATGGTCACTTCCTTGTCCGCGCTGGTGATGAATGCCTCGGACGCTGTAATTTGTTCCGGCAGGCCGAGAACGTGGACGCGCGCTTTGCCTTCAAAAGATTTTTTCTGGTCCAGCTTGCAGACAAGTTTCGCCTCCTGACCCGGCGAAACAATCAGTGGAGCCACCGAACCCACAACGAACGGTTCCGCCGTCTCCAGCGTGGCGAGTTGTGACGAGACGAAGACCGAACCGCCCGCGCGGTCACCACCGCCACCGCCGCCGGCGCGCTCGAAGGAACCGCTGGCTCCGAGCACGGCGATCTTCCATTTGCGGGCTTCGACTTCGGCCTTGGCGTTGAGTTGGTAAATGGCGGAATTCGATCCCTTGCCAATCGTGATGTCAGGCAGCGAACCGACACCCGGTGGGTTCCACATCATCTTCACGTTGATGGGGCCGTCGAAACCGGCGCGGCGCTCCGCGATGATTTTCAAATCCAGCGCGCCAAACGAAACCAGCGGAGCCTTCGGTTCCTCGATCCGGAGCGAGAACGGCGCGGCCTCGGTCACGGCCACGTAGAGATGATCTTCCCGTGTCGTGTAGTAGTAGGTGTTGTTCGGGCCAGAGACGAATTCCACGTCGTGCCGGAATTGTGAACTCACCGGCTTCGAGGCGTCCGTCGGCTGCGCGACCAGTTCGACAAACTTGCCGGTGATGGGCGCGTCCGCCGCCGCCTCGAACACGATGGGTTCCAACTCCTGCTTGCCCGGCAGCGTGTCGGCGATGAGCTTCACGCCCGCCGGCAAATCCTTTACCGCGTAATTCAAATCGCCGGCGAAGTTGGCGCGCTTGGCCGACATCATCGTGGCGAAACGTCCGCCGCGCGGCACCATGATGAACTGGCGCGACTGCGAATCATTGCGCGCGACCTGCGGGATGCTCATCACCACGCTCGGCTGCTGCGGCGTGATCTCGATGCGATAGGCAAACTCCTCGCCGCCATTTTTGTATTGGTCGCGGACGCGGAGCAGATACTCGCCATCGGCGGGCGGGTTGAATTTCAACGCGCTATCCGGGCCGCCCGCGTCATCGTTGCCTTCAATCCGCGCGCCTTTGGCGTCGTAAATTTCCAGCGCGGAATCCAGCGGCGAACGCAGCCGGCGGGCGAAGACCGTGATGTCGAGGGCCTGGCCCTTCTTCGCGGTGAACTTGAACCAGTCTACGTCTTCCTTTTTCGCGATGATGCCGTTCAGGGCGATGGGCAGCTTGCCGTAGTAAGGCGTCGCGCTTTCTTTCGTGTCGTTCGGCTCGGATTCCAGCTCGTTGCCGAACGCGCTGACGCGAATCCAGTTCGGCGACGGCGCGATGTCTTCGCCTTGCGACGCGAACGCACCGAATCGCTCTTCAGGTTTTCCGGGCAACGTAATCTCCTTGGAAAAATCTCCGCCCGCGCCGCCGAGGAACTTGAACGAGACTTTCTCACCCGCCGGGCCACCGAGCGGGAAAATGGTCTCAGGTCGTGGAAAACTTCCGATGTGCAAACGGTAGGCGGACTCATTGCCGCTGTAAGTCCCGTCGCGCATCTCGATGTAGTACGCACCCGTCTTCGGCGCGATGACCGAGACGAACGCGTCCTGCATCAGCAGCGTGGTGTCGTCGGCGGAGGTGAGAATCTTGCCGTCGCTGTCGCGGATGGCGAGATACGCATCAAGCATCGCGCGCCCGAGCCGGATGGCCTCGACCTCGGCGGAGATGCGCTGGCCTTGCTTGGCCTCGACGCGGAAGAGGTCGGTGTCGTCACCGCCCGCCGTGCCGTTGATGGTCGTGCCGAGCGTGAGTTGATGCGACTTCACGCGCTCGTTGTTCGGCTCGATCTCGTTCACGTTCGGATACGCGCCGACCCAGAACGTGCGCAACTCGGACACGCCGCCCGCCGTCCGCACGCGCAACTGATGCTCGCCGAGTTCGCAGTCCTTGCTGATGAGGATGGTGGCCTTGATCGAATTGGTCTTTACCGCATCGAGCTTCACGACCTTGAGGCCGGGGTCGGTGAAAACGATTTCCGAGGAACTATCAAACCGCCCACCAGAGAGCGTCACGGTCATTTCCTGACCGCGCTGTCCGCCGGGCGGAGTAGTGGAGTTGAAACGGGGAGAGGCGGCGTGCAAGGAGAGCGTTCCCACGGCAAGCAAGGCGATGACAAGATTTTGAATCACAATGGTTCCTCGATAAGAGTTACGCCCGGCGTGAGCGCCCCGGACAATTTTTCTTTGATGGAAGGCAAGAGCGGACGCAGAGCTTCGATGTCGTTGTTGTCAGCGGACAGAACCAAAACGGCGATGGGATACTTCGCGAAGTTCTGCTGGTGTTGCATGTTTCGATCAAAGGTCAGCATCGCCTCGAAGCCGCTGGCCAGCATGAGCTTGAGCAATTCCCCGTTGCCTTTTCCGCTCCACCCCATTTCCCGCACAGTTGAAAGTTCAAACATGGGCAGTTCGCGTTTCAGGCGCTTGGGAAGATTTTCATCCAGCAACACTTTCATGTTCCAGATGGTCAATGAACTGAAGGCCGGCCAGTTCCAGCACGCGTAGAGCCTGCTCGCGGGTAACGCTGGGGAAATCGTCCAGGAACTCATCGAGGCTGATCCCCTTTTTAAGATGACCGAACATGCTCTCCACCGGCACGCGCGTTCCCTTGAAGACGGGCGTGCCGCCGAGGGTTTCGGGATCGATGGTGATGAGGTCGTTCGGGACTTCAGTTGGCATTTTGCACCGCCGAGTTGTTGTTAATGAAATTGGCGGTAACAGAACTGATGCCCGCTGAGTTCAACAAGCGTTTGATCAGTTTGACTTCACCCACTGTCACATTGGCACCGGTGTTGATGGTCACGGTGGCTTGTTCCTTCTCGCTTTTGGCGAAATCAGAATATCGCTGCGAAAGAGAACGCGCTTGAACGACATGCCCGGCAATCCTGAAAACCAAACTGCCGCTTTCGTGGTTCACTTGCAGGACTGACTCGCAAGCCTTGAGGCTGTTGCCTAGTCCCAAAACCAGCAGGATGAGCAGTGCAGTTTTCATTTACGCCAGCAGATCTTTGACGACCGTGCCGTCTTTGACGATGGCAATCGGGCGCGGGCCGGGCGCGTAGAGCACCTTGTCCGGGTCAATGCCGAGCTGGTTGTACACCGTGGCCGCGAGATCGGGGACGGAGAGCGGATTCGCATCCGGTTCGCCGCCGGTCGCGTCCGAGGAGCCGTGGATGTGACCGCGTTTCACGCCGCCGCCAGCGAGCATGATGCTGAAGACTTTCGGGTAGTGGTCGCGTCCGGCAGTGCCGTTGATCTTGGGCGTGCGGCCGAATTCGGTCGTCACCATCACGAGTGTGCTGTCGAGCATTCCGCGACGGTCGAGGTCGCGGATGAGCGCGGCGTAAGCCTGATCGAAGCTCGGCATCTGAGCGGTCATCGCCGTCTTGATGTTGTCGTGATGATCCCAGCCGCCGTAGGTGAGCGACACGAAACGCACGCCCGCCTCGACGAGACGCCGCGCAAGAATCATCCGCTGGCCTGCCGTGTTGCGGCCGTATTCGTCGCGCAACTTGTCCGACTCCGCCTCGATGGCGAACGCCGCGCGCGCCTTGTCCGAGGAGAGCAGCGAGTAGGCGCGTTGATAGAAGGAATCCATGCCTTCAAGCGCGTCGGATTTTTCCAAGTTGCTGAAATGCTCGTCCACGGTGGCGCGAATGTCTTTGCGCTCGGCGAAGCGTTTTTCGTCCACGCCGGTCGGCAGGTTCAGGTCGCGGACTTTGAAGCCGGCGGTCGCCGGATCACTGCCGAGGCTGAACGGCCCATACGCCGAGCCGAGGTAGCCCGTGCCCGCGAAGGACGTGGGCATGTTCGGGATGCAAACGTACGGCGGCAGATCATTGCGCGGCCCGAGTTCGTGCGAGACGACGCTGCCGAAGCTGGGGAAGTGAATGGCCGGACTGGGGCGGTAGCCGGTGAACATGTTGTGCGTGCCGCGATCGTGGTCGGCTTCGCCGTGGGTCATCGAGCGGACGACGGTGATTTTGTCCGCGATGGCGGCGGTCTGGGGCAACGTCTCGGAGAAATGCACCCCGGGGATCTTCGTCTTCACCGTGCCCATTGGTCCGCGATATTCGATGGGCGCAAACATCTTCGGGTCGAGCGTCTCCTGCGCGGCCATGCCGCCGGGGAGATAGATGTTGATGATGGACTTGGCTTTCGCCGCGCTGCCCGCCGTGGTGCCGCCCGTGCCGGCGAGGGCTTCGAGCTTCAACAGATTGCCGAGGGTCAGGCCCAATGCGCCGACGACGCCGACGTGGAGGAACTGCCGGCGGTCGGGCCGCCAGATGTGGTCTTCGCCGCCGCACCAAGTTGGTTTCCAATTGCTCATAGCTCGTGCCTTTTAGTTCTTAAAAATTATGGGTCTGTTGCGCGCCAAAGTGCCTTTTCGACGCAGCAAAGTAAAATCCTTTCAATGTTTGTTGCCGTGTTGTCACGGGCGGCGCAGGACGGGGATTCATGGAGGGGTTAGCGGCAGGTGGGGGAGTAATCAGTAATCGGTAAACAGCGATCAGTGACCAAGCCTGCTGCGTTCACTGATTACTGT
>JANNGC010000712.1:0-6286 GCA_031380445.1 Pedosphaera sp. | reverse complement strand
GCCGAGAGTCCGACGGGCGTCCCGCCTGTCGAACCACCCGGCGGGACGCCCAGTGGACGGGAGGCAGCCGGGACGGCTGCCCCACTCGCTTGCGGACGATGATCGACCAACCGGCATTCCTTCAACTCGCGGCCCACGCCTTGCAGCGCGCGCATTTCGTCGAGCGTGTGAAACTCGATGCGGTTCGGATGAATCTCGGCGCGCGCCACGAAGCGTTCGCTGAGGTCGCGGGCGATGGCTGATTGCGCCGCACCGCCGGGCGCGGAGACGTGGAGAATCAGTTCATCGAGGTCGAGTGGATCGTCGTGGCGTTTGCGCAATTCGATTTGCCATGCCTTCACCTGCGCGCAGTCGTCGAGGATGTGTTCGAGTTCGTTGAAATCGACGAGCGTGCCTTTGAGTTTATCCACACGCATCTCGCGGACTTCGGAGCGGCGCGAGATGTTGCCGACGAGACGCGGCACGCAGCGTCCGCAGCCCGGGCAGCGCGCGTAAGTGAGTCCGCCATCAATCAAATCACCAGTGCGATAACGCAGCACCACCGTGCCGCGCGCGTCGAGCGGAGTGAAGACGAGTTCGCCGGGCGTCTCCGGCGGCTGCACTTCACCCGTGACCGGATCGATGACTTCAAACAGTCCGAAGTCTGGATACAGATGATAGCCGCACGACGGTTCATCCAGCGCGCGCGGACATTCCGCGAGAGCCATTTTGCATTCGGTGAAGCCGTACGTCGCGACGACATCGACTGAACGCGCGCCGAGTTCGCCGGCCAGCGCGACCAGTTTGCGCTTCATGCCGGCGGGAACTTTCTCTCCGCCGAGCACGATGCGTTTCAACGACTCGCAGCGAAGGCCCGTCTCCGCCGCTTCGTGCAGGACGTGATAGACAAACGTCGGCATGCCGATCAGCACGTCGGGTTGAATCTTGCGGATGAAACGCAACTGGCCCTCGGTGCCGAGCACTTTGCCGCCGCCCGTGCTGACCATGAAAACGCCGAACGCTTCCGCCCCGTAGTGCGTCTGCCAGAACGCGAGATGAGGCGCGTAGGGAAACATGTTGAGCAGCTTCCACTCGCGACGCGCACCGCAGACTTCGAAGAGGCGGCGGCCGGTCACCGCGAGGTTTGCGAGATCATGTCGCGTGAACAGGAAGGGAATCGGATCGGCCGAGCGACCGGTTGTGGTCGTCAGCAGCAGTGGGCGGTATTCCGACTCCAGTTCCAGTTGCACGCGAGAGCGTCCGCGGACCAGCGCGCGAAGAACAATGCCCGGCCTCCGGGAGAGTTGGCGCTGGTCCGGCGTAATCAGAAAATCTTTGGCGCGTTGCGGGCTTGACGGCGTGTTGAGCAAGTCCGTCTTGGACGTGAACGGAATCTTGCTCAGATCATCGAGCGAACGGATGGAGTCCGCGCTCAGGCCGTGTTCGCGAAACAGTTCGCGGTAGTGCGCCGAGAAGGGGAGCACCACATCGCGCAGATAGCGACGGAGCAATTGCGCCTGCCGTTGGCGGAGCGCGTGTTCAGGCTGCGTTGGCGAGAACGTCGGGAGCGGGTTTGTTTTCATGCGTGTGTCTCCTGATGAGGGCTTTGATTTCGTCGAGATGTTCCTCGGCGGTGCGGCGGCCGAGCGCGATGTATTTGCCGGGGCGATGAAAGTCATGCCAGTGACCGTCGAACGAGAGCGGGCGGAGAATCAAATCGGCATGGCGGCCCGAGTGTTCCGCCAGGCGCATCTGCGCGCCGAGCATGGTGCGGTGCAGGATGTCGAAGACGTTCGCACTCGCGAATTGATCCCGCGTGCGACGGAACAGCTTCATCAGCCGGCTTAACTTCGCGTGACGCACGGCGAGTTGTTCCTGCTGATATTCGATGCGGCAGCGCAGGTAAGCCGGCGTGGGAATGACATTCACCGCGATGACGATTTCGCCCAGCGCGCGCGCGGCATCCACGGGCAGCGGATCCACCACGCCGCCGTCAAAAAACATTTCGTCCCCGATGCGCACGGGCGCGCAGACGCCGGGGATGGCCGTGCTGGCCTGCACGGCACGCGCGACCTCGCCTTCGTGGAAGACGACCCGTTCCAACGTGCGGAGATTGGTGGCGACGACGCGGAGCGGGCGCGGGAGTTCGGCGAAGGTCACGTCGCCGATGGCGCGTTGCAGACGGCGGCGCGTCTTGTCGCCGCGCAAAAATCCTGAGCGCGGGACGAGGAAGGGATCGAGGAGCCGCACAAAACCCCAGCGACCTTCGACCTCCCGCGCAAATTGTTCCATGTCCGCACCGTCATAGCCCGCCGCCCACACCGCCGCGACATACGCGCCCATGCTGGAGCCGGCGATGGCGTGGATGGGAATGCCGTTCTCTTCGAGGACTTGAATGACACCGATGTGGGCCAACCCCTTCGCGCCGCCAGCTGAAAGCGCAAGACTGACACGCGGTGTGAGAGAAGGGCTGACAGGATGGGAATCAGTCATCAGGAATCCCGCATCGGACCCGCCCCGTTCCGAACCGCCCCGAAGAATATTGGCTTCAACTTTCATGTCCGTCGCCGTGAGCGACGGAGAGCCGAAGCGCGTGCGCTACTGTGAAGTGGCGCCGACCGGCGCTTGCAGCCTTCCGTCCTGACACGGATTCAAGGTTGTTTTGAGACCTGATTTCATTGGCTTGAGGCACCCTACTCCTGTTTGTGAGGGCGTCAAATTTGGCGGAGAATTTCGCGCGGAAAAAGCGCGGCGGTTCAAACGCAGGATGGCTGGCACTTCGTCTCGGGCAGAAATTTCTGCTGAAGATTGATCTGAACGAGACGCTCGCGCCGCGCCGGAAAACAGCGCGCGCAGTCAGAAAATTTTTCCAAATCCCACACATCGGCGAAGACGCGACCGTGCTGTTGCCTCACGCCATAATCCAACGCGGCCTCCAGTGTCGCGAGCGTGGGCGGAGTAAAATCGCCGCTCTCAGCAAGGGCTTGCAAAGCCTCGGGACCGGAGCGCGCGGGAATCAGCGACACCGCCGTGGCACCGCAGTCGAAGGCAAAATCAATCGAGCGTTTTGCGAAGTCGAGCGCGTCGTCCTCACTCCGTACGAACGGCGGCTTCACCATCACGAAGGCGCGCAGCGCGATGTTGTGCGCGCGCAGGAAATCTGCGGCGCTCTTGAACATAGCCAGCGTCATGCGCTTGTTCAGCTTCGCGAGGATTGAGTCGTCCGCGATCTCCAGGCCCATCGCGACTTCGAGCGTGGTGCGTGGAGCATGGCGCCTGAGAAAGTCACGGAAGCGCACGGCGGAATCACCGACCAGCGCCGGATGACATTCCACGATGACGCGCTCGAAGCCGTGCAGCCGCTCCGCGATGGCGGGGAGATCTTCCGGCGGAATCGCGCGCGGATCGAAGAAGCTCCCGGCGTTGTAGAGTTTGATCTGTCGGGCTGGTTCGCCAATTTCACGCAGCGCCAAATCGATCTGCGCCGGAATCGCGCCGGATGGCACTGTCTCGGTCGTTGTGTTTTTCCACAGGTCGCAATACAGGCAGCGCCACGGACATTCGCGGTTTGTCAGAAACACGGTGGCGACGCGGGTGATCTCGCCGGACTCCGCGCGCTCGTGTTCGAGGAAGAAATTCTGCGGACGAAACGGATCGATTTTCATTCGCGCTCGCTCTGGCAACGCGTTCATTGCGGCGGCGTGTTCGTTGAGAGCAGCGGCGGAAGGTTCGAAGCATAGCGGGCGGCGCAATCCCGAAAGATGTGCTCCCAAGCGGCAACGTCCTGTGCAGGCAGCGTGACGATGTAACCGGTTTGGTTCGTCAGAGTCTGGCACGTCCAGACGCACTCACCATTGGTGCCAAAGCGCTGCCAGACTGTGTTGAAGAAATTGCTTCTGAACTCGGGGGTGGTCATCTGATTCGTCAACAGGAAAGAGCGAGTAGTCAGATAGCCTAAGTGTTTCAATTCATCCTCGTGACGCCGCATCTCCTGCCCGGGGTCAATTCTCTGGCGAAGCCGTGGAAATATTTCATCCCAAATCCGCCTCAACGAGATTCCGCGAGCCGGGCCACCCACCATCCGTTGCGACTCCTTCAGCCAAGCTCGCTTGTGGTACTCGACCTTGTTGTCGTAGCAGAAAACCATCCACAGGCAGAACACAACCATGCACGACAGCGCGATGAAAAACAAAATGATGGGAGGCCGTTTCACTGATACATCGCTAGGAACTGCCTGCGGAAATCCACTTCGCGCTGCGGCACCTGCTGGCGCAGTTGCTCGACGGGCAGCGCGCCGTGCTGGAAGCGGCGCTTCGGAAACACCGGCATCTCAAGGCCCGTCACCGCCTTCACGCCGCGCGCCACGATTTCGCCTTTGAGCGCGTAAAGTTTTTCCACGCTGTAGTCGGTGAGTTCGATGAACGGGATGCCTTCGGCCACTTCAATCACGTTCGGTTGCGTGAAGGGACTGAAACTGTCGAAGCCGTAGTGCCGGCCCGGCGCGTAGGTGCGCACGTAACCGCGGCTCAGTCCGCCGCTGTAGGTGAGCGAGTGCTTGATGCGGCCCACGCCCCAGCCTTCCTGATAGAGCATGGTGTTGTGGACAACGCTGCGTATGGTCAGTTCCTTGTTCTCCTCGATGGGGTAGTCCTTGAGGTTCTCGTCGCCACCGTCGCCGTCGATCAAACATTTCCAATCGGGATAACGCTCGCGAATGCCTCGGCAGAGCGTGAGGCCCATCGAGGCGCATTCCACATCGAGCGGTTTGTAATCCTCCAGCACGCGGATGGTCTCGCCCACGTCGATGCTGGAAAGATCGGCTTCGATGGGTTCGAGAAGCATTTCGAGGCCAACGCGTTTCAGAAACTCCCGCGCCTGCTGCAAGTCCGGTCCGTCGCCGAAACTGAGCGTGAACGCCTTGAGCCGCGACGGACTCAGCCCAAGCTGGCGCAGGACATGATAAGTGGTGAGCAGCACCGCGCCGCTGTCGATGCCGCCGGAGAAGCAAACGCCAATCGGTTCGTTGGCCGGAACGCGCTGCACATATTTGGCAATCTCCTCCGCCAGCGCGCCAATGTAGGCGAGGCCAATCTCGTCGAGGTCGGTGGAAAGCTTGTTCCGCTGCGGATTGAAAAAGCGCGTGTAGGTCGGATCGGGATCGGGGCAGCCGATGAGTTGCAGTTCGATGATGTAATGCGCCGGCACCATGCGCGTGTAGCTGGGATGGAATTGCTCGGCCAGTCCTTCGCGCTTCAACTGCTCGTGAATCGCGTCGATGCGGTCGGCCACGATGAGCGCGGGGCCGGCGGCGCGCTTGGCGAGGAAGTAGCGCATCGGACGATCGAGTGAGCGCGCCATGCGCACCGTCTTGCCGTCGCGCGCCAGCAGGGCGAAGGAGCCTTCGATGGCGCGCACGCCGTCGGCGTCTTTCGCCAGCACGCGGGCGCGGGCTTCCTCGACGCTGAGGTTGTAGAGACGATTGAGCGCGGGGTCGGTGAGATCCACGACGCGTTCGATGTATTCCGAGTGCATAAGTCAGGGGAAGAATCGGTAAATTTCCTTGCGGTGAAGAACACGGGCAAAAGTTATTTTCTGTCCGTCCGAGAAAAAGCCAATGCGGTAGTCGCCGACTCTGATCCTGTAGGCGTTGCTGTAACCGCGCAATCGTTTCACGCCGGCCATCTGTTCGAGTCCGTCCCAGCGCGCGACTTCCTCGAAGGCCAGCTTCTGAATCTTGGAGAAAGCCGCCGCTCCACGCAGCGCCTTCAAGTCCTTGATGAAGCCCGGCAGGTAAACCGCTTTCAATCGCGTGCGAGTTGTTTGAGCGCCTCGGCTTTCGAGAGCGGCTTCTCGTGCCGCACTTCATTCATGGCGCGGGCGAGAGCTTCATCCTCCAGTTCACCGACGAGCCGCTCGAAGGTCGGCAGGTCGAGAATGACTTTGCTGACGTGACCATCCGCGCCCGTGACGAATTCAGAAGCGAACGGAAATCTGCGTTTCAAGGAAGCGGCGGCGGTCTTCATGGCGTTCAGCTTTCCATTTTCAACGCCGGGCCGCAACGGCTAAGGCGCGCGTCCTTCGGTAATCGTGTTCACCTCATCCACCTTCACCGACGAAACCTTCTGCACCGAACCGCCAGGCCAGGTGATTTCCACCGCATCGACTCGCGTGGACTTGCCGAGGCCGAAGGTGAGCACC
The DNA here is from genome assembly GCA_031380445.1 of Pedosphaera sp. Taxonomy (GTDB): domain Bacteria; phylum Verrucomicrobiota; class Verrucomicrobiia; order Limisphaerales; family SIBH01; genus JANNGC01. The sequence continues at coordinate 109 of JANNGC010000712.1, read as the reverse complement.
GACTCGGATTGCGAAAGGTAGCCCTTCGCCGGCATGACCTGCTGCGCGAGCGTGCGGCCTTCGACGCGCACCTTCACCCACGCGCCGATGGCGTCGCGGTTGGACTTCG
>JANNGC010000700.1:0-5423 GCA_031380445.1 Pedosphaera sp. | reverse complement strand
CCGCCAGATGCTTGTCGGCGGAAGGCGAGTCGGTGACGTGGGCGATCTTGCCGTCCTTCTCTATGAGGACGCACGCCCGGCCCGTCATCCGGCGGCCCGCCATCGCCGCGCCGTAGGCTTCGGTCAGCTTGCCATCCACATCGGTGAGCAGCGGGAAGGTGAGGCTGTGGTCGGCGATGAACTTCTTGTGGCTCGCGGCGTCATCACGGCTCGCGCCGAGCACGGCCACGCCCTTTTTCTTCAAGTCATCAATGCGGTCGCGCAGTCCGCACGCCTCCTTGGTGCAGCCCGGCGTGTTGTCCTTCGGGTAAAAATACAGCAGCACCGCCTGCTTCCCGGCGAAGTCCGAGAGCTTCACCGTCTTGCCGTCCTGGTCTTTGGCCTCGAAGGCCGGAGCCTTGTCGCCCGCCTTGGGCGTCTCCGCTGCGCGCGCCACGACGAGCGCGGTGGCAAGAAAAGTGAGAGTGAGAATGCGAGTGAGTTTCATAAGTCTTCGATTTTGAAATTGGTTTTTGAACTTGTGCATGAGTCTGACGGGAGCGGCCTGCTGTTTCTTCAAGCCGCGCCAGCGGGCCGCTGGCGGCACGTTGCTTGACGCTCCAATTCCCGGCTGCGAGTTTCGCGGCGGTCAAAAGGGACACGGACATTTTCTCGCAAGTCGCCTCAGCTCCCGCCGCGCAGGCCCTCCTCCGGCGCGTGGAGTCGGGAGGTGTGCTGTCGCTCGACGGCATCAGCGCGGCGGCGCAACCGTTCGTGGTCGCGCTGTTGCGGGAGAAATTTCCTGAGCGCACCATCGTCACCGTCACTGCCGGGCTGAAGGCGCAGGAAAATTTTCATCAAGACCTCGCTACTTGGTCCAAGGTCCAAGGTCCAAAGTCCAAGGTCGGCGCCGCGTCCGCCTCTCAACTCTCAACCCTCAACTCTCAACCCCTGTTCTTCCCCGCCTGGGACATTCTCCCGCACGAGTCGAAGCTGCCGCATGTGGATGTGATCAGCGAACGGCTGGAGACGCTCGTCGCGCTCGGGGCGGCGTTCCGAGTTCAAAGTTCAAAGTTCAAGGTTCAAAGTTCAAGCCCCGCACCGCTCGTCGTCGCCAACATCGTCGCGCTCATGCAGCGCACGTTTCCTGCCGGAGCCATCGCCGAGCGCACACGCGCGCTGAAACGCGGCGACACGATCAACCCGCTCGATCTCGTCGAGTGGCTGGAAGACCAGGGCTACGAGCCGGAGGCGATGGTCAATGGCAAGGGCGAGATCGCGCTGCGGGGCGGCATCCTGGACATTTTTCCACCAACCGGCCTGTGGCCGGTGCGCGTGGAATTTTTCGGCGACGAGGTTGATTCGCTTCGCGAGTTCGATCCGGTCTCGCAACTTTCCAAGGAAGCGATTGAGCAGGTAATGATTTCTCCGGCGGGCGAACTGGGGATTTTGAAACGCGGGTTGACGGAAGAGTCCAAAGTCCAAAGTCCAAAGTCCAAGGTCGAGGAGACGGCGCTGGCCGCGTTGCTCGATTACCTTCCTTCCAACGCGCTCATCGTCGTCTGCGAACCGGAGGCAGTGAACAAGACGGCGACGGATTACGCCGTGCAAGTGCCGGCGGGCGATCCGTTCTTCGTGTCGTGGGAGGAATTGCAACGCGAGGCGGCGGCGCGCGGACTGACGTGCGTGGAACTCGCCGACGGACTGGCCACGGACAGTCCGCTGTTGAACGCAGACGAATCACCGGAGGGCAGCCCGTTGCCGGTGGACGGAATGTTTCAAAGCCTCGACGCCTTCCGTCCCATCACCGAGCGTGCGGCGGAGGTGCAAGTGGCCGAGGCGCAGCGCCGCGAGTTCTTCGCGCAACTCCATCGCTGGCTGCGGCAGGGTTTCGCCGTGCATGTCTTCTGCAACACGGCGGGCGAGCGGCAGCGGTTCGAGGAAGTATGGAAAGAGTTGGTGCCTGCTGAAGCCACGCCACCTTCAACCTTCAACCTTCAACCTTCAACCCACCTCGGCACCCTCTCGCGCGGCTTCATTCACGAGGAGGCGAAACTCGTCGTCGTCACCGATGCGGAGATTTTCGGGCGTTACAAAGTGCAGCGCCCGCGCCGGCTCAAGTCGCCGCACGCCGCCACTTCGCGTTCGCTGCTCGACATTGATTTCACCGAGTTCGAGGAAGGCGATTACGTCGTCCACGTCCAGCACGGCATCGGGAGATTTCTTGGCCTGCAAATTTTTGATCAAGGCGCGGGACTGAAGAAGACGGAAAAATCTCGGCGCACCAGCGGCCAGGAATGCCTCGCCATCGAATACGCCGCGAACGATCCCGCGCAGCCGGCGCCGAAACTTTACGTGCCGGTCAGCGAGGCGCATCTCGTCAGCAAATACGTCGGTACCGGCAAGGCGCGTCCGCCGCTCAACACGCTCGGCGGCGCGCGCTGGGCCAAGGCCAAGGCGCAGGCCGAAGTCGCCGTGCGCGACATCGCGGCGGAAATGCTCCGCATCCAGGCCGCGCGCGAATCCCAGGCCGGCCACGCGTATCCCGAGGACAACACCTGGCAGCGCGAGTTTGAAGGCTCGTTCGTGTATGAGGAAACGCCCGACCAGATGCGCGCCATCGTTGAGGCCAAGCGCGACATGGAACTGCCCAAGCCGATGGACCGCCTCATCTGCGGCGACGTGGGCTACGGCAAAACGGAAGTGGCGATCCGCGCCGCGTTCAAGGCCGTGATGGGCGGCAAACAGGTCGCCATTCTCGTGCCGACGACCGTACTCGCGCAGCAGCACTTCAACAACTTTCGCGAGCGCATGGCAGACTATCCCGTGCGCGTGGAATTGCTCTCGCGCTTCCGCACCGCGCGCGAGTCGAAGCGCGTCATCGAACAGCTCGCGACCGGCGGCGTGGACATCGTCATCGGCACGCACCGGCTCGTGCAAAGCGACATCGTGTTCAAGGATTTGGGCCTCGTGGTCATTGATGAGGAGCAGCGCTTCGGCGTGCTGCACAAGGAGAAGTTCAAATTGCTCCGGCAGCTCGTGGACGTGCTCACGCTCAGCGCCACGCCGATTCCGCGCACGCTCTACTTGGCACTCACCGGCGCGCGCGACATGAGCACCATCGAGACGCCGCCGCAGGATCGATTGCCGGTCGAGACCATCGTCACGCAATACGACGAGCGCATCATCCGCGACGCCATCCAACGTGAGTTGAACCGGCAGGGCCAGGTCTTCTACTTGCACAACCGCGTGCATGACATCGAGGCGGTGGCGCTGAAATTGAAGGCGCTGGTGCCGCACGCGCGCCTCGCCATCGGCCACGGGCAGATGCCAGGCGATGAGTTGGAAAAGGTGATGACGAAGTTCGTCAATGGCGAAGCCGACGTGCTGCTCTCCACGACGATCATCGAGAGTGGCATAGATATTCCGAACGCGAACACCATCATCATTGATCGCGCCGACCGCTTCGGACTCAGCGATCTTTACCAACTGCGCGGTCGCGTCGGTCGCTACAAACATCAGGCCTACGCCTACCTGTTACTGCCGCGTCACGCGGGACTGCTCGCCGACGCGCGCAAACGCATCAGCGCCATCAAGCAATACTCGTCGCTGGGCAGTGGGTTCAAAATTGCCATGCGCGATCTGGAGATTCGCGGTGCGGGCAATTTGCTCGGCTCGCAGCAGAGCGGGCACATCACGGCGGTGGGTTTTGATCTCTACTGTCAGTTGCTCAAGCAGAGTGTGAGTTCGCTCAAGGGGCAGAAGGTGAAGCCGCGCGTCGAGGTGCAGGCGCGGATTGATTTCATCGTGAATGATCCGGCGGAAGTCGTCGAAGAACCGGCGAGTCCAAAGTCCGAAGTCCAAAGTCCAAGGTCGCCGGGCTTTGTCGTGAGCGTGCCGCGTGAAACAGCGACGTATTCGGATTACGAAGATGACTCAGAGGACGAGCGCGCCGCGCCGCCGATACCGCGCACGGCGGCTTACCTGCCGCTGAATTACATCACCGACTCGCGCCTCCGCATCGAAGCCTACCGCAAGCTGGCGCAGACGACCGAGAAGCGAGGACTCGAAGAACTCACGCGCGAATTGCGCGACCGCTTCGGTCCGCTGCCGCGTCCGGCGGAAATGCTGTTACAAGTCGCCGAGTTGAAAGTTCTTGCGAGCGACAAGGACGTGAGCAGCATCGAGACGCGAGAAGACAAACTGCTCATCACGCGCCGTGGCGATTTGCTTACTTTCGGCGGACGCCTGCCGCGTATGACCAAGCGCGACGCCGCCGGGCGGTTGAAGGAAATTAAGAGGCTGCTGCTGGCGCTCTGAACTTTCCATGGCCCCATCCTGAAAGGATGGAAATAAATCAGCCTAGGGTTGCGAGTCAGCGAACTACCCTGGGTTCGCGTCCCTCAAACATTTCTCCAACCCTGCAAGGGTTGCATCCATTCTGCGGCATCCTTGTCGGTATGATTCGATTCAACCCTTGCAGGGTTGTTCCGTCATCGCATCGCCGACTCAGCATAGCGTCTGGGCGACGCAACGCTGGGCTGGATTATCTGAATTCTTTCAGGATTCAAAAACGGACGTCCCCAAAGGTGTGTTTGATGAAAAATGGCCTGAAGGCCGCGCTCCTTCGCGTCAGGCTTTTCTCTTCCGCCACTCGCGCCAGATTTCAAACACGGCGGGCAGGATGGAGAGGACGATGATGCCGATGATGACCAGACCGAAGTTCTTCTTCACGATGGGCTGGTTGCCGAAGAAAAATCCGAGCAGCAGAAACGACACGACCCAGATCACGCCGCCCACCACGTTGTAAGTCATGAAGCGCGGATAAGTCATCTTGCCCATGCCTGCGACAAACGGCGCGAAGGTGCGGACGATGGGCATGAAGCGCGCGATGATGATGGTCTTGCCGCCGTAGCGTTCGTAGAACTCGTGCGCGCGGTCGAGGTGCTTGCGGTTCAGGAAGCGCACATTCTCGCCGCGAAAAATCTTCGGTCCCAGCTTCGCCCCAATCCAGTAGTTCACCGTGTCGCCAAGAATCGCTGCGACGATGAGCAGAGCCATGAGCGTCGTCAGATCAAGATTGTGCGGCGGGGCCAGCGCGCAGACCGCGCCGAGCGCAAAGAGCAGCGAATCGCCCGGCAGGAAGGGCGTCACGACGAGGCCGGTCTCGCAAAAAATCACGAGGAACATGAGCGCATACACCAACGCCCCATACTCCTCGACGAGCGGGCCGAGGTAGCGGTCGATGTGCAGCACCATGTCTATAAATTTGAGCAATAGTTCCATGCGAAGCGCGCGGAACTTGCGCGAAAGCGGCGCGGGGAAACAAGGAAGATGTGCGACCCGATGCGCAGAGCAGCGCGACCAGTCCAACGCACCAGATTTTCCAAGGCGCATTTTGGACTGCGGTGGCAAGCGGAGCGCGACACCGCTTTCGCACGCGC
>JANNGC010000614.1:0-2453 GCA_031380445.1 Pedosphaera sp. | reverse complement strand
GTATCGCTTCAAGGTGCCTACGGAATATCCCGACCGATACATTTTTCCCGAGCGAGCCTTCGAGCAATTCTTCCGCATCGATCCCGCGGACTTGTCTTCCGTGGCTTCGCCGATGGGCTGGAGCGATACAGGCGGGGTGCTGCCGGTTTCGATTTTCACACCGCTCTCGCAATTCGACGTGCTGGACGGCGTGCTTTACCAGCACGGGCAGGGCAAGCTGTCAGCGTGGTCGCCGCCCGCGATGCAGTGGCGGGAGATCGATGTGGAGTTGCCCGGCCGGATCGATGTGACGATGCGCGCCATCGGCGGGCGTTTGTATTTCGGTTCGAGCGACACGCTGGTGGAGTTCAATCCCTCGAATGCCACGTCACGCGTGATGGCGAGCCGGCGACGCAACCCGCCGCTCGTGGCGGAAGATCAACTGCCCAGCTTCGGCCGGCCGACGTTCCTGCGCGCGGAGAGCAACACGGTTTTCATTTTGCTCGGCAGCACCATTCATCCGTGGAACAGCGATGCGGGGCGCTGGCTCGACCCGCTCGCGGGGCCGAACGGCGTCTTCGGCGGAAGTTTGTCCCCAGACCGGAGCAGTGTTCTGCGCTGGGTAGGACAGCCGTACGAGGAACAGCAACTGCGCCGCTTCCACGCGCGCAGCGGCGATGAACTGCTGCTGGAGATCAAGAAGCAGCCGGATTTTTCATCCGTGCCGACGGGGCGCAGGGCCGGTGTCCCGACGCCGCGCTGGAAAGTTCCGGCGGGCATCAGCGTGAACCCCGCCGTTACGGCCGCGGATGGAACGAACCTGTGGTGCCTCGATTGGAAGCAGCGTTCGCTCGCGTATTTCGAGGCCCAGTGGAACGAACCGTTGCCAGTCCGGCTCGAACTTCAATCCGCGACCTTCACGAACCTGACGCCCGCCGGCATGATGCCGAAAGTGTGGTTCCTGCCGGAGCAGAATTTCGCCGCGCTCTCGCCGCAGTTTGCCAACGGGCTGTGGATTGTCCCGCAGGCCGACCTGGATCGCGCGCTGGCCAAAGTCTCCACGCCGCGCACGCCGAACAAATCCGTCGTGGCTGCGCCCGCCCGTTCGACCACACCGGATGCTTCGCCCGCCGCCGCGCCGGTGTTCGCGGACGAAGCGATGCCTTCCGCGTCGAAGATCATGCGCGCGTATCAGCCCGCCGGCGCGAATGGGCTGGGCATGGAAGAACTGGTCCGGGCCATCAGGCGCGAGCCGGCGCTGACGGAGTATCGTTCCCTGTATAAAAATTTTCAGACCACGATGCTGCTGATCGAGCCTTACGACACCAATGGCAACCAGCGCATCGACCTGCCTGAACTCGACGCGATGATCAAGGCCGGCCAGCCCAATCCGACTCGTGAGCAATTCATGGAACGCTGGGACACGAACAAGAACGACCAGTTCGATCCTGAAGAAATCCGCGCGGCCATCGCGGAAAAAACGGGGCGTAGGCGCGCGCCTCGCTGAACGAACGCGGATGGGCGTGAGGAAAAGTCAGCGCCGAACCCGGCTCGCCACGAGTGACGCGAGGAACAGCACCACGCACGTCAGCACGATGGCGGGGCCACAGGGGACATCGAGTTGGTAGGAGAGCAGGGTGCCGCCGACGCTGCCGATCAGGCCGAACAGCAGGCTGAAGACGATTTGCTGCCGCAGGTTCCGGCTCACGCCGCGCGCCGCCGCCGGAGGAATCACGATGAGCGCGGTGACGAGAATGATGCCCAGCAGCCGGATCGAGAGGGCGACCGCCAGCGTCAGCACCAGCACGAAGAGGTAATTCAGCCGCTGCACTTTTACGCCGCAGACTTGCGCCATGTCTTCGTGGGCTGTGAGCAGCGTCACAGAGGTGAGACGAGCGAAGAGCGCTGCGGTCACCACCACGAACAGTCCGGCGGCGAGCCAGACTTCCTGCGGGCCGATGGCGAGGATTTCGCCGAAGAGGTAGCTGTGCAGTTCGCCGCGAAAGTTTTTCAACAGGCTGAGAATGATTACACCCACCGCCACGGAACTCGACAGCAGCAGCGCCATGATCGTGTCGGTAAGCAGTTCAGTATTCTCGCGCAACCACATGATGGCGAAGGCCACGAGCAGGCTCACGAAGACCATCGGCCAAGTCGGATCGGACAGCCCGAACCAGAAGCCCAGCGCCACGCCGGTGAGCGCCGCGTGCGAAATGGTGTCGCTGAAGAACGCCATGCGCCGCGCGGTGACGAACACGCCGAGGAACGCGCAGAGCGGCCCGAGAAACAGCGCCGCGAGCAGCGCGCGTTGCATGAAGGGTTCGCTAAACATCTTGGGACAATGACGAATGACGAATGACGAATGACGATGATCGTCGTGGCGGCGGGCATCCTGCCTGCCGCCACCCCGCGCTCGCTCCAGTACATTCGTCCTTAGTCATTCGTAATTACATCAGTGGTGGTGATGAAGCGCG
>JANNGC010000598.1:0-11601 GCA_031380445.1 Pedosphaera sp. | reverse complement strand
TGGTTGCTGGTGTGAATTTCGGAGTAGAACGCCACTTGTCCCACGTTATTGATCACCGGGATACCGAGGTTCGTGAGCGCGCCGCCGTTCGTGACGGCGTTGCCACTAAGCGCGATGGTCAACATTTCTGCGCCTGCCATAGGGCTGCTGATGAGAGCCGCCAAGAACAGCCAAAACGAAAGGCTGGCGCGTTGTTCGGTGATTTTTCGGCCCAAGAATTTCAGAGAGCTTTTCATGAAGTTGCTTTCGACTGGTTACGTTGAATGTCGCGTTCTGCTGGGTCTGTCTGGCGGCGGACGTTGCCTTGAGAAAGTCTTGGTTGTCCAAGAATTTATTGCCAGTTCCGTACCTTTGCTTGTGTTTCCCGCTGCTCCGGCATGCTTGCTACATCCCCAGCTTCGCCAGTTCGTCCTGCAACTGCTGTTGGAAGACCGGCACGTCGGCCTGCGGCGGGCGGTAGCCGGTCACGGGCGGTACCATGCCGAGGCGACCGGTCTGGTCGAGATACCACTCGGCGGTCTGGCCGTCGCTGAACGTGACTTTGCCGCTGACCATCGCGCCGGGTTTGGCGAGGTGGTCGAGACTGGTGGAAACTTTTCCGCCGCCGGGCGCGGGCGCGGCCTCGGCTTCTGGCGTGAGATCGTGAACGGGCGCGGCGGCCGGAGCCGGTGACGCGGGGGCGGCAGGTGTGGGCGCGGGCGCGGGCGGCTCCGGGTCTTTCGGGCGCAGCTTCAAGTCATCAATCAGGAAGCGCACGTCCATGTAGGTCATGCTCACGCCGAGTTCGCTGGCGAGCTTGTTCTGAATTTCGGCCAGCTTGTTGCCTTGCTCGATCCATTCCGCGACTTGGCGGCGTTGTCCCTCGTCTAATTTCATGGCCCGCAATGTTCAGCCCGTGCGCGCAAACATCAATGTTCAAAACGGATTGGAGCGCGGACCGCCGAGTCCGCGTGTTCAAAAAAGTTGAACCACGGAAGACACGGAAGGAGGGCAGGGGGCGTGGTGATGAGTTCCAGTTTTTGACCGCAGAGACGCAGAGGCGCAGAGGGGAAGAGGGGAAGAAGAAAGTTCACCACAGATTTTTTCTCCGCGCCTCTGCGTCTCTGTGCCTCTGCGTCGAGCATGATTGTGTCCATGCCGGCGCGCTTGGTTTCTCCAGCGACACGCGGACTCAGCGCCCCGCCTCCTTGCAAGCCGTTCCACCTTGCTTCACGCGGCGTGCGTGGCACTTTCGCCGCCATGATGACTTTGATTGTTGGCACGAACCGGCCCGGCAGCAGCACGCGCAAGGTGGCGGCGGAGATTGAGGAAATTTACCGCGCCATGAACATCCCGCTGCGCGTGCTCGATCTGGCGCAACTGCCGCCGGAAGTCTTTTTGCCCAACGCCTACGCGGAGAAGCCCAAGTCCTTTGCGCCGTTCGCCGACGCGGTGTTGCAAGCGAGCGGCCTCATCGTGGTGACGCCGGAATACAACGGCTCGGTGCCGGGCGTGTTGAAATACTTCATAGACCTGCTCAAGTTCCCGGAGAGCTTCGAGAAGCGTCCGGTGTGTTTCGTCGGGCTGGCGGCGGGCATGTGGGGTGCGCTGCGTCCGGTCGAGCAGTTGCAGATGATCTTTGGATACCGCAATGCCTACCTTTTTCCCGAGCGCGTTTTCCTGCCAAAAGTTTTTGAACTGCTCGACGTGAGCGGACGGATCAAGGACGCGGAACTCGTTGAACGGCTCCGCACGCAGCAGCAGGGGTTCGTGGAGTTCGTGCGGAAGCTGAAGTGAACGGAGCGCGGACTTTCCAGTCCGCAGCAAGCCGCTGAGTGAGTCAGCGCAAGAACTTGCCGACACCCTCCGTCCTCTGTGGCTTGCTGCGGACTGGAAAGTCCGCGCGCCGGGCGTCGAGCTACTTCGTCGCCGCCTTCGACTGCGCGAGGAATTCCACGAGGTCGCGCAGGTCTTGCTTGGTCAGCACCTGGCGCAGCTCTTCCGGCATTCCTGACAGGCCGCGTTCGCGGGTTTTGATGTCCGCCTTCTTCACCGTCATCAGGCCGTCCTCGGGGGAATTGATTTCCAGCGTCGTTGCCGTCTCGCTCTTCAACTGGCCGGCGTAGGCGGTGCCGTTCTTCAAGGTCACGGTCACGCTCTCGAAACCTTGCGCGATGGTTTTATTCGGGAAGACCAGCGACTCCAAAATGTAGTTGCGATCCTTCCGCGCGCCGAGGCCCGTGATCTCAGGCCCGACTTCGCCGCCTTCGCCCTCATACTTGTGGCAGCGTACGCACGACGCTTCGACTTTTTCGATGAACACTTTCTTGCCTTCCTCGGCGTTGCCGCCGACCAGGCACTCGCGGTAAGAGCGCAAGTCATCGGCGGGCGGGCGGGCGTTTTCATACTGGCGGAGCTTGGCGCGGATGTCGGGGTGATCGCGCTTGAGCGAGGCGTCGAGCAAATCCAGCGTCACTTCCGGCTTCACGTTTTTGGCGAGCAGCTTGCCGAGCCATTGCGCGAGCAGCGTGTCGGCTTCCGCACCGGCGAGCGTGCCGAGCGTGGCGAAGGCGTTCTGCTGTTCGCTGATTGTCCCTTGCTCCAGTGTGGTGCGGAGCTGGGCGAGCGCATCGTTCGGCTGCAACTGCGCCTGAATCCTCGTCGCCTCTTTGCGCAGCGCCTCGTCCTGGCTGGCCAGCGCGACGCGCACGGCTTCGGGAAGTTTCTCGTCCTTCGCGCGCACCAGCGACTTCAACGCCTCGATGCGAAGGTTCGACGCCGCGCTCGGATCGCTGAGGAGGTTGAAGGGATTCGCGTCTTCGCTCTGGATGTTCAACTCGCCCGCCGTCTTGGTCGCGGCGAGTTTCAGTTTGTTCGAGGAAGTGCGAAGCAGCGCAGAGAGATGGGGCTGGAGCGCGTCGGCGGCGATCTTCGGATTGCGTTCGCCGACGGGACGCCACAGGCCCGTGATGCGATCCCGGCCTGATGGTTTGGCCCATTCACCGAGCAGCGTCACGGCTTCCGCGCGCAGGCCTTCGCTCGCCGGACTGGTGGACGCGAAAGCCACGAGCGCCGCCGCGTTGTTGCTCGCGCCGAGGCGGTAGTTCGCATTGATCACGCGGCGCAAGAGTCCGTCGCGCGGGCCGGGCGCCTTGTCGTCGCCAGCGGGGAAGGCGGACAGTTCTTCGGAGAATTCAATCAGCGCGGCGAGGTTGGTCAGCGCATTTTGCACCGGCAGATCATTGATGGCGCGCGCGGCCTCGGCGACGAGCAGCGGATTCGAGTCGCGCAAAAACTCCGCGAGGTCGGGCGATTCGACGCGCCGGAGTGCGATCAGTGTGGCCATGCGGACGGCGCTGGATTGGTCGGCCAGCAAGTCACGCATCGCATTCTGATAACGCGCCTCATCCGCGCTGGCCGGCTCGCGGCTCAACACGGCCACGCCGGGCTGACCACCCGCGCGGCGCAGCATCGAGGTCAGCGCCATCACGCCTGCGTGGCGCAGATAAACGTCTTCATCGTTGTTCGCGCGCAGCATCTCGACGAGCGGTACGAGTGATTCCAGGTCGCCGAACTTGCTCAAGGCCAGCGCGGCGAAGAAGCGCACGCGCGCGTTTTCATCCGTGAGCAGATGGGCCAGCGTGCGCGCGCTGCCGAGGCTGACGTTGCCCAATGTCTTGGCGGCCTGCGCGCGGACCTCGGCGTCCTTGTCCTCCAGAAGTTTGTTCAGCGCGTTGACCGCGAGCTGCGAGCGCGGCGCGATCTGGCCGAGACCCCAGATGGCGTGCAGGCGTGCGAAGAGGTTCGCGTCCTTGCCATCAATCACGCGGGTGAAGGCGCGCGCGGCCGTGACCGGCCCGAGCGACACGATGGCGAACTGCGCCTCCTGCCGCACGCGCATGTCAGGATGCGCGAGGAGTTGCGAGAGCTTGCTCACGCCCATCATTTCAAAATTTTGCGCGAAGTATTCCTTCGTCTCCTTCACCGCTTTCGCTTTCACGGACTCGGGATCAAAGACGCGATAGATGCGGCCCTTGCCAGTTTTGTTCCAGCCTTGCACCCAGTCGGAAATGTAGAAGCTGCCGTCGTAGCCGAAGTCACCATCGGTCACGAGCACCTCCCAGATGAAGTCATGGCGATCCACGACCTCGAAGCCCGCGCCCTTCGGCTTCACGCCGAAAGAATGCACGCCGCTGCCGGTGCTGCCGCGAAAGTCGCAGAGGAAGAAATGATTCGTGTAGCGATCCGGCAGACCGACGCCGGGATAGTAGCTGAGACCGGACGGCCCATTGCCGATGTTCGCGAGCGGCGGGAGCATGAAGGCGGCCTGTCCCGGAAACTGCGGATAGCACATGCGCTCGCTCAGCCACACGCCGCGCGCATTCGGCTGGTTCAGAAATTGATAGCCCACGCGCCAGCCGCTGTCGCCGCCCTCGACGACATAGACCCAGCGCGCCGGATCGCCGCCGTCGGAATTGTTGTCGCCGGTCCAGAGATTGCCGTAGGCGTCGAACGCGAGTTCCTGCGGATTGCGGAGACCGCGCGCGACAATTTCCAGCCCTGTGCCGTCGAAGTTGCAGCGATAGACCGCGCCCTCCTCGTGGTTTTCCACCGTGCGATCATTTGCGCCGTCCTTCGTCACCACATGCGCGCCACGGTCGCCGATGGTGAAATACAGTTTGCCATCCGGCCCGATGCGCAGCCCGTGCAAATCGTGACCGAGGAAACCGACGCGCACGCCGAAGCCGTGGAGCAAGGGCTTTTTCGACTCGGCCACGCCGTCGTGATCGTTGTCGCGCAGCAGCCAGAGCTTGGGGATGTTGGCGAAGTAAACATTGCCGCGATACGCGAGCACGCCCGAGGCGAGACCGTCCTCGATGTTGTTGTAGCCGGTGGAGAAGACGGTGGACTTGTCGGCCTTGCCGTCGCCGTTGCTGTCCCAGACGAGTTTCACGCGGTCGGATTCCTTGGTGTAATCATCAATGCGCTTGCCCTCGAAACGCTTCATGTATTCGACGCGGTTCTCGACCGACTGGCTGGCGAGTTCGTCATCCAGCCACGTCATGTGGCCGCGAATGTCCGTGACGCCCGCGTGCAGGCGGTAGGTCTCGGCGACGTAGAAACGGCCCTTCTCATCAATGCTGAAGGCGACGGGATTCGCGAGCAACGGCTCGGCGGCGAACAGCTCGACCTTGAAGCCCTTGGGGATGCGGAAGCGTTTCATGGCCAGGTCGCCTTCGTTCGAGGCGGCGGCGACTTTCGGCACCTGGGTGGTGTTCGTGTCGGTGACGAACTGGGCGGCGTGGGATGAGCACGCGGCGAGCGCGAAAAAAGAGACGCAAAGCAAATGACGCAACATGGGCGCGCAGCATAAACGCGAGCCGATTCAGATCAAGCGAAGTGACGGCGCGCAGACAGGAAGATCCGCGCGCCGTGCCAAACCCCTTGCCACTTTCAACCGGCAACCTGCAACCTTCCCCCGATGCCAGCCATCGAAGTCCAAGGTCTCACGAAAACCTTCCGCACCTACAAAAAGGAGCCGGGGTTCAAGGGCGCGTTGCGCGGACTCATCTCGCGAAAGTTTGAAAACACCACGGCGGTAAAGGACGTGAACTTCACCATCGAGCCGGGCGAACTCGTCGGTTTCCTCGGCGCGAACGGCGCGGGCAAAACCACGACGCTGAAAATGCTCGCCGGACTGCTCTACCCGAGCGGCGGCACCGCGCGCGTGCTCGGTCATGTGCCGTGGAAACGCGAGGACGCCTACCGCCGCCAGTTCGCCCTGCTCCTTGGCCAGAAGAACCAGCTCTGGTGGGATTTGCCCGCGCGCGAGTCGCTGGAACTGAACGCGAAAATCTACGGACTCGTGCCCGAAGTTTTTCAGAAGACCGTGGACGAACTCACCGCGCTGCTCCAAGTCGGCGGCAAGCTGAACGTGATGGTGCGCGAACTGTCGCTCGGCGAGCGCATGAAGTTCGAGCTGATCGCCGCGCTGCTCCACCAGCCGAAAGTGCTGTTCCTCGACGAGCCGACCATCGGCCTTGATGTCATTTCGCAGAAGACGGTGCGCGAATTCCTGCGCGAGTACAACGCCACGCGCGGCACGACCATCGTGCTCACCAGCCACTACATGGTGGACATCGAGGCCCTCTGCAAACGGGTCATCATCATTGATCGCGGCACGCTCTTCTTCGACGGCCAGTTGAGCGCGGTGCTGGATCGTTTTGCGGATTTCAAACTCATCACCATTCAATTCACCGCCGGCCAGACTGGCCCGCGCGAAGGCTTGGAACGCTTCGGCGAAGTGGTCGAGCACACCGGCGCGACGGTGAAGTTCAAAGTGAAACGCGACCGCGTCATCGCCGTCTGCAAGGCGCTGCTCGACGAACTGCCGGTCAACGACATTGACATCCAGGAAGTCCCCATCGAGGACATCGTGCGCGAGATTTTCGCGCGCTAGTTTTTTTGGCCCGGCCTGGGAGCACCGGCATCCCTGCCGGTGCGAAGGAGCTGCCTTTCAGTTCATGTTGCACGCAGCCCAAAGTGGTCTGCGCCATTTTCAACTTGTTGCTTTGCTGATTTTTCATAGGAACGATTTTGTTCTCCTGGATCACCGGCTGAAGTCAGCGCCACGGGATCGTTCCCGTGAATTGGTTCATGCTGGCAAGGGTGGAACCGGCCGGGCCAATGCCATGAGGCGAAGCGCCGCAGCCCGTGAAAAGCGCCGCGAAAATTTTCCATCACGCCGGGAAAGTCGCGGCTCAGGAAATCTTCGCGCTCCCTCCTTTTTGGAACCTGTCTGGGAAGAGGACCCGGACGGTGACGGATGGCTTTTCTTCCTCACCTCGTTCCTCTCCCGCCGGGCGGGGAGGACCGCGCTCCGTTGGTTACGGCACCGTGAAATCCAGCGGGGGTTTCCCGGTCGCGGTGCGCGTGAATTTTTCTCCACGCGCGGTGAAGCCGTTCACGAAGCCGCCGTGGTGCAGGAAGAACTGGCCGTTCTCCACGCCCATGAAACGGTCGAGCCGATCCGCCTTGCCCGTCGGATCGTGGCTGAAGCTCGCGGTCGTGAGTTCCAGCCATTCGCCTTGATCAGTGCGCAGCCATTGATTGCCGTAGAGCGCCTTGCGCGAGAGATGACCGTTCTGTCCGCCGAAGTTTTCGCTGAACGAATACAGCCCGCGCAACCAGCCGCCGTCCTTGGGCGCGCGCCAGGAAGAGATGAGCATCCACTGCCGCTGCTCCGGGTGAAACCAGTAGCCGGAGAAAATCGTGAACGTCTCGTTGGTCGGCTGCGCGGTCACGATGAACTTCTGCTTCTCGCCGGTCTTCCAGTTGTATTTCAAATGGCTGTGGCCGCCGGTGCCTTCATTGCCGAAGTCGCCAGAGTTCACGCCCGCGCCTTTGCCCATGAGGATCACGCGGTTGGTGTCCGCGACTTTGTTGCGGCTCACCGCTTCGCCGCCGCTGTCCCACACGCTGAAGATGATGCGGCGCTCGGTGGCACTGTTGACCTGCATGCCGAAGTAGCCGCGATGCCAGCCGCAGGCCATGTAGTAAGTGGCGACGGGTTCCTCGACGCCGGTCATCTCGCAGTAGAACGCGGCGACGTTCGTGCCTTTGGGATTGGGATACGACAAGTGGACGGAGGCGGCGTTGCGGCGCGACTTGTAGTTGAAGTGGGCGGTGTTCGTGGTCACGCCGTCGAGCACGAGCGCGGAGAGATCGCCGAAGGGCTTTCCAGTTTCGTTTAACGACTCCAACGCGAACCGCTGGTAGCCCGGCTCCTTGATTGCAAATTTTCCAAAGCGCGCGGTGACGAGATTGGTGCCCGCACCTTTCACTTCGGTCTCGCGCGACTGGCCCGCGACGGTGAGGCGCAACTTGGAAGTCGCGTTCGTCGGCAGACGCAATTCCATCGCCGCATCAATGGTCGCCGCCGCCTTGATGTCGCCAAACCAACTCACCGTGATCGCGGGATCAGTCCAGCGCGTCACGCCGTTGGTGGAGAAGCGCGCGCCGTTCGCGTCGGGATCGGTGTAGCCCGTGAAGGCGGGGACACGCACTTCGGCACGAGCCGCAGACAGCAGCGCCACGGACATCAGCAGGCAATGGATGAACAGTTTCACGGCGGCCATGAAAACAATCCCGGCCTGTGATGACCAGCCGGGATTGCGTGCAACGGAAATTTGCTCGTCAACACGCGGAGGAATCAGTTTCATCGCGCCTGTCATCGCCCCGTCCGGTTCTCTGCCGCCAGCTTCCCGCCTGGGCGACGCCGGTTTCGATGCGGTGGTTCAAGATCAACGCCAACGTGAAACAGTCCGCCACAGTGTTCCGAGCAAATCGGTTCGCGATTTTTTGCCCGCACCCCATCCCAAGACCACGATGAAAACTCCGCTCCCGTTCTCCTTCACACCAAACTATCCGGCCCAGGCCCGCGCCTTCGCTGGCGTCAGCTTGATCGCGCTGCTGCTCCTGCTTGGCTCCGGTCGCGCGGACGCCCAGGCTCCGCAACTGCCCGCGCCCCCCGAGCCGTCGGGCGGTTCGTATCAGTATCAAATGTCCGGGGTCGCGCCCGCCAAGGGTTCGGAGCCGACGGAGCTGGTCTCGCTCGGCACGTCGTTCCTCGGTTTTCATTTTGATGACAATGCCACGGAGAACGCCGGCTCCCTGTTCATTCCGCCCGACCCGTGCGGGGCCGCCGGCCCGGACCGGCTGATCGCGGTGGTCAACACGATGATTGAAATCCGCAACAAGACGGGCGGGCTGATCGTCCGGGATTCGCTCAAGGATTTTTTCTCGGCGGCGGCGGGCAACCTCGGCACGCGCACGTTTGATCCCAAGGTCATTTTCGATCAGCACGCCAACCGCTTCGTGGTCGTGACGCTGGAGCGGCTGGATGATGCGGGCGGACTGAATCCCGACCCGGACAACAAGTCTGTCATCCTCCTGGCCGTCTCGAAGACAGCCACGCCCGCCACGCTCACCTCGGCGGACTGGTACTATCACGTCATCAACGCCGAGACCTCGATCAGCGCCGTGGACTATTGGGCGGATTATCCGGGCTTCGAGGTGGACGAGGAGGCGGTGTACATCACGGGCAGCATGTTCTCGCACACGGTCCGGGCGTTTGGCGGCGTGCGGCTGTGGATTGTGAACAAGGGCGTGGCGGGCGGATTCTACGGCGGCGGCGCGGCGGCGGTGACGGTGCATAATCCGTACGCCGGCGGCGGCATCGCCACGACCACCATGCCAGCGCAGATTCATGGCGCGGCGGGCGCGGGGGCCGGGATTGGCACCTACCTCGTTTCCTACAGCGGCCTCAGTGGCGGCGGCCTCGAATCCGTGCAGGTCGTGCGGGTGAACAATCCCTTGGGCGCGGTGACTTTTTCACAGCAGTACGTTTCGGTCGGCAACATCGAGGACACCACCGCGACCATCGCGGATGCGCCGCAACTCGGGACCGCCACGCTCATCAACATCGGCGACCGCCGGGCGCTGGATGCGGTCTGGCAGAGCAACGCGCTCTGGATGGTGGCCACCATCCGGCCCACGAACACCGTGGACGCCGGCCAGGCCACGACGCACTGGTGGAAGTTGAACACGACCGTGCCGGCGACCATCACGCTCTCCGATCAGGGCAACATCGGCGGCGAGGACATCGGCGTGGGCGTGCATACCTATTACGGCTCGGTGGCGTTGAACAAAGTGGGCGACGCCATGATCGGCTTCGCCGCCTCGGGACCCACCAATTACGGCGGCGCGTACGCGGCCGGGCGTCAGACGGGCGACGCGCCCGGCACGGTGCAGCCGGTCGTCACGGTCCGGGCGGGCGAGGATTATTACATCCGGACCTTTGGCAATGGGACGGGGCGCAACCGCTGGGGTGACTACTCCGGCCTTTCCGTGGACCCGGCGGACGGCACCACGTTCTGGGCCTTCAACGAATACGCGCGCCCGCGCGGCACGGTGGATGGCAACGGGCACGACGGACGCTGGGGCACGGCCTGGGCCAGCCTGAGCTTTCCGCCCGAGATTTCCGTCAGCGGCAACAGCGTGAACCTCACCGACGGCGACGCCACCCCGGCCACCGCCGACCACACCGACTTCGGCTCCGCCCTCGTGACGGGCGGCACGGTGGTGCGGACCTTCACGATCACGAACGTCGGATCGAGCCAGCTCCTGCTCGGCACGATCACGGTCGGCGGCACGCACGCGGCGGATTTCACCGTGACCAGCGCGGCGACTTCGCCCGTGGCCGTGAGCAGCACCACGAGTTTTCAAATCACTTTCAACCCCGGCGCCGCCGGCTTGCGCAGCGCCACGTTGAGCTTCACCAACAACGACAGCAACGAGACGCCGTTTGACTTCGCCATCCAGGGCACGGGCACCATCCCGGAGATCGGCGTCACGGGCAACAGCACCGCCATCGCCGACGGCGACGCCACGCCCAGCGCGGCGGATCACACGGACTTTGGCAGCACGAACCTCACCGGCAGCACCGTGGTGCGGACCTTCACCGTGACCAACTCAGGCACGGGCGCGCTGAACCTGACCGGCACGCCCAAGGTGGTGGTGGGTGGCGCGCACGCGGCGAATTTCACGGTCACGGTGCCACCCGCCTCGCCCGTGGCGGCGTCTGGCTTCACCACGTTTCAAGTCACATTTGATCCGGGCGCCACCGGACTCCGCACCGCGACCCTCAGCCTGGACAATGACGACAGCGACGAGCATCCCTACAATTTTTCCATCCAAGGCACGGGCCGTTCGCTCATCGCCAGCAATGCCACCTTCGCGCGGGGCCGGGGACTCACGCTGAAGATCAAAGTCGCCGACATCGCGGTGGATCAGAGCAGCCTCCCGCTCGCGGTGCAGTCGCTCGGAGCCAGCGCCCAGGGGGCCACGCTGACCTTCGACGGCACCCGCCTCTACTACACGCCGGCCAATGAC
Source organism: Pedosphaera sp. (assembly GCA_031380445.1). Taxonomy (GTDB): domain Bacteria; phylum Verrucomicrobiota; class Verrucomicrobiia; order Limisphaerales; family SIBH01; genus JANNGC01. The sequence goes on along the minus strand of JANNGC010000598.1, from coordinate 669 downwards.
AACAACGACAGCTTCACCTACACCGTGACCAATGGCGTCGAAACGGCCACGGGCACCATCACCGTGACAGTGGTGACCTCGCCCGGCGGTCTGCCCAAGACCATCGTGGTCTCGGGCGGCACGGCCACGATCCAGTTCTACGGCATCCCCGGCTACCAGTACGACGTGCAGCGCACGACCAGCCTGACCGAACCGGTGACCTGGACAACGTTGAACGGCACCGCGCTCACGGCGGGTGCGACCGGCGCGTTCAGCTTCACTGACACCAACGCGCCCAACGGCACCGCCTACTACCGCAGCGCGCAGCATTGAGCGGATGGTGCCGGACGCGCCACCATGACCGTCCGCCCCAATCTCCGGGAAAATCTTTCCCGATTCAGACTCATGGCTGGCGCGAAAAAATCAGCGGCTTGTCTTCACCCGCGCAGGTCACGCGCAGGGTGTCGCCGTCGCGCTCGAACTTCGTCGCCGCGCCGAGCACCTTGAGGAACTTGTTTTCCAACGTCATCAACTCCGGCGGTCCGGCCATCTTGGTGGACATGAACGGGCCGAGCTGAAGTTTGCCGTCGGTGCCGCGTGCGCGTCCGTTGAAACGGTTCACGCCCGCGTTCCCGCTCAACGTGCCGTCGCTGCCGAGGCTGAGGCTGGCGCGGGAATTCGCCGGCACCG
>JANNGC010000595.1:0-2932 GCA_031380445.1 Pedosphaera sp. | reverse complement strand
GATGCTCGGGCTGAACGTGGCGCAGGTTTATCTCGCGCGGCATCGCGTCAGTCAGGCGGTCAGGCGCGCGGCGGCCGAGGTGGAGGAGGAATTCAAACTCGGCTGAAAGATTCGCGCCCCGCTGGCGAACTCAATCCCAGACACGATGCCCACGCCGTCTGAGCAAAAACCTGCGGACACCGGAACCGCCAGCGCGGAATCGGAGCGGTCAATGCGCGCCGCCGTGGAACTCAAGCTGGGCGCAGCGGCGGAACCGCGGCCCGCGCCGCCGGTGATTCCCGATCACACGCTGCTCCGGCGCATTGGCCGGGGCGCGTATGGCGAAGTCTGGCTGGCGCGCAGCGCGCTCGGCACTTGGCGCGCGGTGAAGATTGTTCATCGCGCGGACTTCGAGGACGAGCATCCCTACGAGCGCGAGTTTCGCGGCATCCTCAAATACGAGCCGATCTCCCGGACACACGAGGGGCTGGTTCAGGTGCTGCACGTCGGACGCAATGACGCGGCGGGGTGTTTTTATTACGTGATGGAGTTGGCGGATGGGGCGAATGACGAATTGCCCGGCGAGCAGGCCCGTTCGTCATTCGTCATTCGTCATTCGGAATTATACGTCCCCCGCACGCTCCGCTCCGAACTCAAACTCCGCCAGCGCCTCGCTCCTGCCGACGCGGCGCAACTAACGCTTCGTCTCGCCGCCGCGCTCGCGCATCTGCACGCGCAAGGTCTCGTTCACCGCGACGTCAAACCGGGCAACGTCATCTTCGTGAACGGTCAGCCTAAGCTGGCAGACATCGGGCTGGTCGCGGGCGCGGGCGACTCGCGGAGTTTTGTGGGCACAGAAGGTTTCATTCCGCCGGAAGGACCGGGCACGGCGCAGGCTGATATTTATTCGCTGGGCAAACTGCTCTACGAACTCGCGACGGGCCGCGACCGTCTGGACTTTCCGCAACTGTCGCCGGGCGTGGCACAACTTCCCGATGGCGAGGCCCTGCTGGAACTGAACGAAGTGATGACGCGCGCCTGTGCGCCGGATTTGCCGCAGCGTTACGCGAGCGCCCCGGAGATGCAGGCGGAACTCAATCTGTTCCTCGCGGGCCGCAGTCTGCGCCATTCGCGCAACGTGGAAAGAAACCTGGCGCGCTTGAAAAAGTTTGCCGCCACCGCGTGTCTGTTTCTGGCGCTGGCCGCCGTGGCGCTGTGGTTCTCGAAACGCGAGGAGCATCACGCGCGCGAACGGGTGCACACCGAAACCGCGCTCCGCCTGCGCGCCGAAGCGGCCGAGCACGAGTCGCGACAGCAACTTTACACGGCGCTGCTCGAGCAGTCGCGCGCCACCGTGCGCAGTGGCGTCATCGGGCAGCGGGTGCGCTCGCTCGACGCCGTGCGCCGGGCGGCGGCGATTTCCAACACCATCGAGTTGCGCCGGGAGGCGGTGGCCGCGCTGGCGCTGCCCGACGTGCGTTTCGAGCGCGAGTGGTTTGGCGGGAGCGACGTGACGGCGGTGCATTTTGATTCCGATTTCCAGCGCATGGCCGTGTCGCGTGGAACCAAGGCAGTGGAGATTCGTGCCGCCTCGGATTTCCGGGTGCTCGCCACGCTGCCCGCCAGTCGCGACGGTGCGTCGTTCCGCACGACGTGGAGCGCGGGCGACCTTTATCTGGCGGTGCGCCGCGATCACGATGCGGACGGAGAGCGTGCGGATGTGGAGGTCTGGGAAGTGGCCGCGACAAACCGCGTCCTGCTCCTGCGGGACCTGCCGCGCGGCACCGTGGGTTTTCATCCCGCTCTGCCGTGGCTCGTCACCGCCACGCGCGACGGACCGATCATGGTCCGGGATTTGGAAAGCGGGAAGGAACTCGCGTCGTTCGTCCTCAAGGGCGTACCGGACGCGCTGGAATTTTCGCCGGATGGCAAACGCATTGCGGCGAGTTATCCGTCCGGCGGTTCGTGGATGGTTTCCGTCCATGATGCGGAGAGCGGCGACGTGCTGGCCTCGGTTCGTTTTGCCAATCGCGTTCCGAATGCGGCGTGGCATCCGAACGGCCAATGGCTGGCCGTGCCGGACTATAACGGCAGCGTGCATCTCGTGGACGCGCGCACGGGCGCGTTCAGCGTGCTGGGCCGGCACAAGGCCGCGGCCTCCACCGTGGTGTTCAGTCCTGACGGACGATTTCTGATCAGCGGCGGCTGGGATCGCGAATTGATTTGCTGGGATGTGTTCACGCGGCTGCGTTCGTTCATGCTGCCCGTCGAGAGCTGGCATCTGCGGTTCCGGGCCGACGGCCGGCAATGCGCGGTGGTGGGGAATGGGCGTGTGCAATTGTTTGCCTTCGAAGCGCCCAGTAGTCATCGCGAGTTCGGGATCGCGCTGGGTGCGAACGTGAATCACGCCGCGTTCTCCCCGGATGGCCGCTGGCTCGCGGCGTCCGGCGATCAGCGGCTGGGCCTGTGGAATCTCACCAATGAATCTTCACCCGCGTTCGCCGGTGACGCGGCGGACGCGCGACCGTTTTTCACCCCGGACTCGGCGGAACTCTTCGGCAGTAGCCGTAACGATGCGTGCTTCCGCTGGCGCATCGCGGCGGGTGACGACGCCACGGCTCGCCTCGAACGAGTGCCTTTGTCCAAGCCGGCGGACTACACCGCGCTGTGCCTGGCGTCGAACCGCGTGGTCTGGACCCGCCGCGAAGGCTCGCGCGTGCTGGCGCTGGACGAAGTGCCGAACGATGACGATTGGATGCACACGCTCTCCGGCGTCAGCCAGGCGTCGCCGCGCGGCGAGTGGCTCGCGATCTTCCGTCCGTTCACCCCATCGCTTCAGGTTTATCGCCTGCCGGAACTGGTGGACGCGGCGCAGTTCAAGGCGCAGGCGAACATTTCCGCCGCGAGTTTTTCGTCGTCGGGCCGCGAGGTCGTCACCGTCGCGCGCAACACC
>JANNGC010000579.1:0-7175 GCA_031380445.1 Pedosphaera sp. | reverse complement strand
CTTTGATTATGCGCTGTGTGACCGATGCTCGACGGCTTAATCGTGTGGGTCAAAACCGCTTCAGGCGACGGCAGGTCGTAGGCGAAATACAGCAGGTCGAGCAAGTGACAGCCCCAGTCCGCGAGTTGCCCGCCGCCGGTTTCCCAGTAGGACCGCCAGCGCCGGGGCGCCAGGTTTTCGGTATAGGGAAGGTCCGCGCTGAGCGGCCCGCGCCACAGATCCCAGTTCAGATGTTCCGGCACCGCCTGGGCCGGGCCATACTGACTCCAGGCATCCACGAAGTAGTGCCCCTTCTCGACGCCGCCCGTCCAGACCCACGCTTCCACCGGGCGCCCGAGCTGGTTTTTCAAGAGCATCTCCACCGCTTGCATCCGGCCGCGTTTGCACGCCCGCTGATTGCCCATCTGGGTGACCAAGCCCGGTCGCGCCTTCAACCCGTCCCGAATCATGCGCAGCTCGTCGAGCTGATGCACGAGGGGCTTCTGGCCGTAGATGTGTTTGCCGTGCTGGAGCGCGGTGGTGATGCAGGTGGCGTGATGGAAGTCCGGCACGTCCACGATCACGGCGTCGAAGTCGGCGGCCTTGTTGGCGAAGGCTTCGCGGTAGTCGGCCATGGTCCAGGCGTTGGGCTGCTGGGTTTTGATCTTGTCGATCTCGCGGCGGTCCACGTCGCAGAAGCCGGCCCACTCGACTTGCGGGTGGCCCTTGAGTCCGCCGCGCTGGAGGCTGCCGATGCCGCCCACGCCGATCTGGAAGATGCGGAGCTTGCTGTTCTTGTTGACCTGCGCGCGCGCCAGCGGCGAGAGCGCGGCCACGCCGGCGGTGAGAATCGCGCCGGTGCGTAGAAACGTACGGCGTGTGACGGGGGAAAATGAAGGACGTTCTGGTTTCGTGTTCATAATGGTTCGCGCGCATTCATGCACGGAAGGCCGGACGGCTCAAGCAAAGGATTGAGCGTGGCTTTTTCCTTCCGTGCGACAGAGTCCTTCTTTAATCATTCGCGCGACCCATTCTCTCGTTACGTCGTGCTCGGGATGAAAAACATTTTTAGTCAGGCAGGCGGAAAAGTTGTCGGGCTGGTCGTGCTGGCCTTGCTGGTGGGCGTGTCGTTTTTTCTGGGTGCCAGTTCGGAAAGGTTGAAGGCGGAAAAGCGGACGGAAGCGGCGCGGCAGGCGCAGGATCGGTTGCCCGACCTGCGTTACCTGCACTCCTCGAACGCCTACGCGCTGCGACGGGAAAGCCTGCTCGGGGAGATTCAGGCCCGCAGTTTTTCTTCCGCGATGATCCTGAGCGCCTTGGAAACCAACGTGGATCTGTTCCTGGACCAGACCCGTTCCAACGAGACCGTTCAGTTTGTCGGCCAGGGAAAATTCCCGCCGTCGCGGCCGTTTTACGAAGGCAAGCCCGTCATCGAAAGCTCCCGGCTGTTCCCGATCTTCAAGAGCATGCCCAAGGGCGGGTTGCTGCATGTCCACGAATCCACGGCGGGTCGCGGCGAATTTGTCATCACCAACATCGCGCGCCGGGCGGACTGCTTCGTCGGATGGAACACCAACGGACGCAGCCCACACTGCGGCGAATTGCTGTTCACCAACGCGCCGCCGGCCAATGACGGCGGGCTGAACGGCTGGTTTCCATTCGACGTGCTGGAGAAACGACTGGCCGCACAGGGCGTCGATTTGAAAGTGGAACTGCGCCACCACTACATGCTCGACCGCACTGATCCGCACAACGAGAACATCTGGGACTCCTTCGGCGAGTGGTGGTCCCTGCTGCCCGACCTCATGCGCTACCGGCCGGTGCTGCGCGATTACTTGCGCGATGCGTTTCAGACCTTCCACGCGGACGGCATCAGCCATGTGGAAATCCGGGCGGTAACACCGGTGGCGACGATGTTCGATTACACGGGACCGGGCGGCGTGTTGAACACGAACTACACCGAGCGCGACACCTTGCAGGAATATCTCGACGCGAGGGATTTCATCCGCGCGAACTTCAACCCGAACTTCACCATCCGGCTGATCACCACCGGACTGCGCGGCAGCCAGGCCAGCGACGCCCCGACGGTTCTCCGCAAGACGCGCGAATACCTCCTCTACTTTCCGGGCGAGCCGTTCATCGTGGGCTGCGATTTCGTGGGCGACGAGGATGGCGGCCGGCCGACCGTCGTGGACGCGCCCTTCCTCACCAAGGTCGCAAGCAACGCGAACTCGCCGATCAAATTCTATTTTCACGACGGCGAAACCGCCTGGCCGGGCAACGAGAATCTCGTGGACGCCATGCTGCTCAACACCCGGCGCGTGGGCCACGGGTTCAACCTGTTCCAGTTCCCCATCCTCGAAGGGATGATGAGGACCAACGACGTGGCCTTGGAAATCTGCCCGGTCAGCAACCAGTTGCTGCGGCTCTTGCACGACCTCCGCATTCATCCCGCGCTCGGCTACATGAACCGCGGCGTGCAGTGCGTGCTCGGCTCGGATGACCCGTCCATCTTCGGCAACGACGGACTGAGCTACGATTTTTGGATGGCGTATTACGCGTGGGGCCTTGGCTTGGATGAGCTGAAGCAACTCGCGGCAAACTCCTTGCGCTACTCCGCCCTCGGCCCGGACGACAAAGCCGCCGCCCTCGCCCGCTGGAACCAGCAGTGGAACATCTGGGTGCAGAGCGTCGCGACCAACCAGCCCTGATTCTCCACCACGAACCCATCACATCATGGACAGCCGAATCATTCTCAACCGTGTCCGCCGCCGCGACTCCGTGACCTTGGAAGAACTGGAACAGTTGAAGGGGTTCCAGCCCGTGCTGCGCGCGGACGGTGCGGTGCAGGCCACCGGCCGCGTGTCGGTGATCGTGCCGACGTTTTTCAACACCGGACTGAAGAGCGGCTCGCTGCGCCACCTGCTCACCGGCATTGAGGCGGCGCGTTCCGTTGAGCAAGTGGTGCTCGTCGCTTCGGATGGTGAAAGCGAATCGCTGGACTCGTTGCGGCCCATCATCGGCGAACGCGCGCTCACCGTGGCCCCCGCCGAGCCGCACAATCGCGGTGCCTCGCGCAACTCCGGCGCCGCCGCCGCCACCGGCGACTATCTGCTCTTCCTCGACGACGACATGCTGCTGAAGAACTGGCGCTGCGTGGATGTGGTGCTGTCGGCGTTGCTCACCGGCGGCTTCGACTGCGCCATGTTTCCGCGCCGGCAATACGCGCGCTTCCCGCTGCTCTACGATCTGCCGTCGTTGGAGGCGGCGGTGGGTCGGTGGCGCGAGCACGGCGTGAACGGCGACCCGCTGGTCTATGATCCGCTGCACGAAGGCACGCCGGATTTGCCGATGCTGTTCTGTTTCCCCGGCTGCTTCATGCTGATCCATCGCGACGCCTTCGCGTCGCTCGCTGGCTTTGATGGCAGCTTCAAGGGCTGGGGGTTTGAAGACACCGAGTTTGCCCTGCGCGCCATCCGGCAGTTGCGCGTGCTCAACCTGTTCGCCAAGGCCGAGCCGCTGCTGCACATCGATCATCCGGTCTCGCCCTACAAATCCGACGAGCACCGGGTGAACTACGAAAAGTATTTCGCCTCGGCCAGCGCCGTGGATGTCCACCGCTTCTGCCGCACCATTCTGCAAGGCGGGGATTTCGCGCCGCAGAACGGAACCGCGCCGTTGTTGCAACGCGCCATTCACGTCGAGCCGTTCGCCGGACTGGCCGCCGCGGGTGTGCCGCTTGACGCGCGGGAGATCGAGGACTGGGCGGTGAGCGTGGCGGAGAAGCGTCTGCACGCGCTGCTTTCGCCGCGGCCTGAGTTCATCGTGCTGCACGGCTCGCGCGCGTCGGGTCGCGCGACCGCGCGCAGCGACTACGATGTGCTCTGCATCTATCGCGGGCCGGTTCAGGAATTTTTCGTCACCCAGGTTGAACCGCGCGTGGAGATCGAGTGCGGCGACTTTGAAGTGTTCAACGCTATTGCCGCCGAGCCGGCGCAGTACGGCATGTCCGGCGTGCTCGAACTGGCCAAGCTCGCGCAGGCCCGGCTGCTCTGGGGCGATGCCGAGCAGTGGCGGACGTGGCAGACGCTCGCGCTGGAGCACGCCCTCGCGAACGGCCACGCCTACTGGCTGGTGCTGCTGCTGGGCCTGCGCCTGCACGCCAAAAAATACGGCGCGCTCGTCGAGCGCTTCACCGGCAGCCTGTGCGCTGTGGTGGAAGCCGGGAAGGCGGACTGGAGCGGGGATGTCCAGACTGCCGACCTCGCGCAACTCACGGCGAGCGCCCGCGCCGCGCTCGACGCGCGCACACCGGACTGGCGGACGCGCCTGACCGAGGGCCGCAAAGTTTTCGCGCTGCAAATCCCGGAAGTGTGGAGCGCGCTCTATCATCTCGCGAATGACGACGCCCCGCTGCCGCGCGCGCGTGTGCCGCGCGTGCCGGGCGAGCGCTATCTTTTCGCCGCATCTTCCAGCGGGCTGGGCAACCGCCTGCTCCTGCTCGCCGGCTGTCTGCGCGTCGCGGAAAAGACCAACCGCCGTCTGCTGCTCTACTGGCCCGACAACGATCAACTCGGCTGCCCCTTCGACACGCTTTTCAGCAACCACTTCGACATGGTGGATGCGGAGGACTTGAACTTCCTGCTCCGCAGCGATCGCACGGTGAAGATTTACAACACTTGGCGGGATCGCGGACCGCTTTACACCGACATTGATCCGGAGGGCGATCCGGACACGGAGGTCATCGTCGTGAAGGGCTGGGTCGCGTCGCAGTTCGCCGGCGAGAAACGGAACTGGAAGTTCGACGAGGAGATCGTGCGCCACCTCCGCACGCTGACGCCGTGCGCGGAGTTTCTGGAGCCGGCCAAGGCTTTCCCGATGCCGCCGTTCACGGTCGGCGTCCACATGCGGCGCGGCGATCCGACGCGCGAGTTCATCGACGAATACCGGCGTTCGGAGGACGCGCACTTCACCGCCATCATGCAGGCGGTGCTCGATGCGGTGCCCGAAGCGCACTTCTTCCTCGCCACGGATCATCTGCCGACCGAGGCGCAACTGAGAGAGCGGTTCGGTGAACGCATCCTCACTTTTCCGAAGACATCGCTGCTGCGCCACCGTCAGGCGATGTCCGAGGCGATGATGGACTTTCTCCTCTTGAGCCGGACGCCGGCGGTGTTGGGCACGCACTTCAGTACCTTCTCGGAAATCGCGGCGAAGTTCGGCGCGTGTCCGCTGGTCATCGCCAACGAGGAGAACGCGACCAATCAACTCGCGTTGTCGGCCCGCGTCATCGTGACCGCGCTGCACGAGCGGGCGGCGGGCTAAAAAAACGTCATGGGCGAACGAACCCTCATCGCGTCCTGCACGAGCGGCCTGGCTAACCGGATGCTGATGTTCGCCGGCGCGCAGCGCCTCGCGCGGCTCACGGAACGCAAGCTCCTCCTCTACTGGCCAGAGAACGATCAACTCGGCTGCCCGTTCGACGCGCTGTTCCAGAACCCGCCGTCCATGCTCCGCAATCAGGACATGCACGAACTGCTCCGCTCCGACCGGACGATGACGGTGTACAACGCCTGGCATTGCCCGCCGCTCTACGAGGACGTGTCGCCGGATGGGGATGCGGCGGAGATTGTTCTCCTCAAAGGCTGGACCGCGCCGAAGTTCGCGAACGAAACGCTGGCGAGCCTTCGCGATGAGCTGTGCGATGAGTTGCGAAAGCTTGCGCCGAGCAAAGAAATAGTTGCCGCCGCCGACACCGTGCCCTGGCCGGAGCGATGTCTGGGTGTCCATGTGCGGACCGGTGAAGCGGGGGACAGTGTGAAGTATTTCGCGCAATCGCAGCGGGAACATTTCGAGTCCATCCTGCGTGCGGTCGCGGCGCAGTGCGGCGAGGTGAGCTTTTTTCTGGCGACGGATTCGACCGAGGTGGAGGGGCATTTTCGCGGCGTGTTTGGGGAGAGAGTGATGGTCTTCCCCAAATCCGGGCCAGGTCGCGAACGCCCCGCGATTCGCGAGGCGCTGATTGATCTGCTGCTCCTCAGCCGCACGCGCGGCGTGCTCGGAAATCACGGCAGCACCTTCTCGCAAGTGGCGGCCATGCTCGGGCCGCAACTGCTCGTGATGGCCACGGAGTCCGCCGCGAGCCGCGACCTTGCCATCGTTACTCAACGCTTCACCAACGCGCTGAACGGCACGCCCGAATACCAGCTTGATTTATGATCCCGCTCTACTCGCTCTACACGCCCTCGCATCGCCAGCTCTTGGAACAGTATTTCCAGCCCACGCTCCCGGCCGATGTGGAACCGCACATCATCTATTTCGAGAACGAGGGCGAGGGGTGGATTCAAGACCCATCCTTCGTCCGGGCCATCGTCCGCAAGTGCGAGATCATCATCCAGGCCATCCGCGAGAACTGGGGCGAAGTCTTTCTATGGAGCGACGTGGATGCGCAGTTCTTCGGGCCGATGACGGAATGGGCAGAGCGGGCGACGCGCGAACTCGACCTAGTTTTTCAAATCGACGCGCCGGGGCCGTGCCTGTGCGCCGGATTTTTCTTCTGTCGCGGCAACGACGAGACGCTGCGGCTCTGGCAGGAGGCGCTCGACTTCGTGCGGCTGCCCGGTTCCGTGGGGGACGATCAGTTCTACGTGCGCAACCAGCTTTGGTACGGGAAGCGCGCGGTGCGCTGGGGGCATCTGCCGCCGGCGTTCATCGGCGGCGGCACGTTCACCGGGAAATGCTGGGATCCCGGCGGCGACTTTCCTGTGCCGCAGGGGGTGGTGGCGCATCACGCCAACTTTACGGCCGGTCCCAAGTTTAAGGTCATGCAGTGTGATTTTGTCCGGGAGAAAATGGCGAAGGGCGATCTCATCACGATGGAGGACGCCTGCAAGCTGCTGGGGGACCGGCGCGGATTGTTCCAGGCCGGCGAGGCCAAGGCGGGGTAGCACGGGCAACCTGCCTGTGCCGCGCCCCGACACGCAGCGTGTCGGGGCGCGGAACGGAGGAGAACATTCGTCGGCCCTGCTCAGGCTTTGCTTGACCCAGAACTTTGGCCGTGCGTCTTGGAATCCTGAAAGGATTCAGATAATCCAGCCCAGCGTTGCGCCGCCGGGGCGCTACGCTGGGTTGGCCGGGTGATGAATTCATCAACTCTGAAAGAGTTGCATCGTTCGTCGGCGTGCGCTCCGGCGGTG
>JANNGC010000551.1:0-11542 GCA_031380445.1 Pedosphaera sp. | reverse complement strand
ACAAATCCGCGACTCCATCCTCGCCGTCACCGGCGAGCTTCAGCCCGAGGCCGGTGGCCCCGCGACGGACGCCTTCAAAGCGCGCCGCAGCATTTACACGAAAGTCCTCCGCAACAATCGCGACCCGCTGCTCGACGTGTTTGATGCGCCGCAGCATTTCACCAGCACCTCGCAGCGCGACACGACCACGACGCCCGTGCAATCGCTGCTGCTCATCAACAGCCAGTACATGCTCCAGCGCGCGCAGGTGATGGCGGGGCGGTTGCAAAAGAGCGGGGCGAAGAATGACGGTGAACTGATCACCACTGCGTACAAACTCGCCTTCAGCCGCGCGCCTTCCGCCGATGAACTTGCCACCGCAAAAAAGTTTCTGAGTGAACAGCAGTCGCGCGTGAACTTGGAGAAAGCCAGTTCCGCCGCCGCCAGTTTCATCGCCGACAAAATTCCGTATCGCGACGGCAAGGCTGCGGTCATGTCTCCGCGCTCCGCGCAAGAGCGGCTGATGGTGGCGAACAGCGATTCGTTTCCGAGCGACGATTTCACCATCGAGGCGTTTGTGTTGCTGCGCTCGCTTTACGAAGGCTCGGAAGTCCGCACCATCGCTTCGCACTGGGGCGGCAAGAACACGGAACCCGGCTGGGCGCTGGGCGTATCGAGTCTCAAGTCCATGCGCCGTCCCCAGACGCTCGTGCTGCAACTCTCCGGCACGGACGCGGAGGGAAAAAAACTTTACGAACCAATCTTCTCCGACCTGCACATCAATTTGAACAAGCCCTACTTCGTGGCCGTGACAGTGAATCTCACGAACACGAGCGAGGGCGGCGTGACCTTCTACGCCAAGGATTTGTCGAACGACGACGAGCCGATGCAAGTCGCGAAGATCCCGCACCGCGTCGTGAGCGGGCATCGCTCGACGGCGGCCTTCGCCATCGGCGGGCGCGGAGTGGACAAAAGCCATTTGTGGGACGGACTGATTGATGACGTGCGTCTGTCGCGCGCGGCGTTGCGTCAGGAGCAACTGCTGCTGACGACGGAGAGCATCACCGGCACGACCTGCGGCTACTGGCAGTTCGAGGCGAAGCCCAGCGTCTTCCGCGACTCGTCGCCGAACAAGAACGACATCAATCCGCAGCTCGCCAGCCGCGCCGTGACCACGGACCGCAAGACGGCGGCGCTGACGGATTTTTGCCAGGTGCTGCTGAATGCGAATGAGTTTCTTTATGTGGAGTGATTATCAGCCGCACTGCGGCCCGGCCCCGGAGGGGCCGAATGTGAATAGCCCCGGGTGCAACCCGGGGGTCGCGAGCGCAGTACGGAACAACCCCGGAGGGGTTGAATCGCGGAGTGTGAATCACGCCGCCGGTTGTCGGAGTATCGCCGGGTTCAACCCCTCTGGGGTTGAGGAATTTTTTGGAGGCCGATCACCCCGGATTTCATCCGGGGCTATTCACCTTCAATCCCTCTGGGATTGCGGGGCGGGGCGTGTCGCCGGCTGGAGGGAAAATTCATGAACTCATTTATTCCTCACATCGAACCGCTCCGCACGCGCCGTGATTTCCTCGCGCGCGGCGGCATGGGTTTCGGCGCGCTGGCGCTTTCGTATCTGCTCGGGGTGGACAAACTTTCCGCCGCCACGCGCGCACCGAACCTGCTGGCCGCGAAGGCCGGGCATTTCGCGCCGCGCGCCAAGTCCGTGATCTTCCTCTTCATGGAAGGCGGGCCGAGTCATCTCGATTTGTTTGATCCCAAACCCAAGCTCAACGAACTCGCGGGCCAGCGGTTGCCGGACAGCTTTGGCAAAGTGCTCACCGCGATGGGCGAATCGAAGTCGCCGCTGCTTGGCTCGAAGCGCCAATGGAAGCAGCACGGCCAGAGTGGCCTCTGGGTCTCCGACTGGCTGCCGCACACGGCGGAGTGCGCGGATGATCTCGCGGTCATCCGTTCGTGCTGGCAGGACGGCATCAACCACTCGTCCGGCGTCTGCCAGATGAACACCGGCTCGATTCTCGCGGGCCGGCCGTCGCTCGGCTCGTGGGTCACGTACGGACTCGGCTCGACGAATGAAGATTTGCCGGCGTTCGTGGTCATGCAGGACAACGCGACGCAAATCGTCAACGGCCCGCGCAACTGGGGTTCCGGTTTCATGCCCGCCGTTTATCAGGGCATCCGCATTCAGGGCGGCGCGGAGCCGATTCCGAATTTGAACACGCCCGAGGCGCTGACCGAGGAGCAGCAGCGCGCTAAGCTGGATTTCCTGAGCCAGATCAACCGCCGCCACGCCGACGCGCATCCTGGTCAATCCGAACTCGAGGCGCGCATCGCGAGTTACGAACTGGCGTTTCGGATGCAGGCGGAAGCACCGGGCGCGGTGGAACTCGCGAAAGAATCCGTCGCGACGAAACAGCTCTACGGCATCGGCGAGAAAGAGACGGACACCTTCGGCAAGCAATGCCTGCTCGCACGCCGCCTTGTCGAGCGTGGCGTGCGTTTCGTGCAGTTGTATCACGGCGCGGGCAGCAAGTGGGACGCGCACGACAAGATCGAGAAGAACCACACCGAGCTGTGCCGCTCGATGGACAAGCCCGTGGCCGGCCTGCTGAAAGATTTGAAAGCGCGCGGCCTGCTGAACGACACGCTCGTCGTCTGGGGCGGCGAATTCGGCCGCACGCCAATGTCCGAGAAAGGTGACGGCCGCGATCACAACCCGACCGGCTTCACCATGTGGATGGCCGGCGGCGGCGTGAAAGGCGGCCAGACCATCGGCGAGACGGACGAACTCGGACTGCACGCGACGAAGGATCGTCTGCACGTCCACGATCTGCACGCGACGATTCTCTGGCTGCTCGGCTTGGGCAACATGGACTTGATCTACAAATACAAAGGTCGTCCTGAGCGGCCAACATTGAACGAGGGCGAGCCGTTCAAGAAGATCGCGGCGGTGTAAATCTTCATCAAGCTGCGCGCCGCGCAGCCATCGTGGTCGGGCCGCATTGCCGCGCGGCCCCATATTTTTCCCCAGCGACGAGATGAGCGAGGGTGGTATTGAATGGCGGACGGGGCGAAGAACGGCGCGGCGCTGGCTCTTCGGTTTGAATGGGGCCGCGCGCAACGCGGCCCTACCGGCGATGGCCGCGCGGCGCGCGGCTGTTGTCACTGCGGCTTCGGCATCACTTCCGTCCCCGGCGATTTGATCAGCCGCAGCCGCGCCACGCGCGAGCCGTCCATTTCTTCCACGCGCAGTTCGTGCGGGCCGACGCGAATCACGTCGTCGTGCTTCGGGAAGCCGCCGAGCTTGTGCGTCACCCAGCCGCTCGCGGTGGTCACGCCCTCTTCGCTCAACGGCTCGCCGGTGAGTTCGGCGAGTTCGTGGACCGGCAGCGCGCCGTCCACGAGCCAGGTGTTTTCATCCTGCTTCACCGACAGCGGCTTTTCCTGATCGAACTCGTCCTGAATCTGACCGACCAGTTCTTCGAGAATGTTTTCCAACGTCACGAGGCCCACGGTGCCGCCGTACTCGTCCACGACCAGCGCCATGTGAACTTTGCGTTCGAGGAAAATTTGCAGCAGCCGTTCGAGCCGCGCCGTTTCGGGAACGTAAACCAGCTTCTTCGTGTGCGGCAGCAACTCGCGCACGGTCGCGGCCTTGTCGCGCGCGGCGTACAAATCCTTCACATGCAGGAAGCCGAGCGCGCGATCCAGGTTGCCATTCTCCACCACGGGCAGGCGCGAGAAGCGCAGTTGCGCGGCGGTCTCCAGGGCTTGCGCGAGCGGCGTGGCGACATCCAGCGTCGTGATCTCGCGGCGCGGGCGCATCACCTCGCGGGCCACACGCTGGCGCAGGTCGAAGGCGTTCAACACGATGTCGCGGCTCGCGCCGGCTGCGCCGTGTCGCGGCGCGGGCGTGAGCAGTAGGCGCAATTCTTCCTCGGAGTGCGCCATCTCGCCCTCGCTGGCCGGCTCGATGCCGACCTGTCGCAGCAGCGCGAGCGAGGTCTTGTTCAAGGCCCAGATGAACGGGAAGGACGCGCGGGCGAACCAGTGCAGCGGATACGCGACCCAAAGCGTGGTCGGCAGCGGCTTGGTGATGGCGAGGGACTTGGGCGCGAGTTCGCCGAGCACGATGTGCAGGAAGGTGATGATCGAGAATCCCACGGCGAAGGAAATCGAGTGGCGCACTTCCGGCGATTCGATTTGGAACCAAGTCATCACCGGCTGAAGCAGCGTGGCGAAGACCGGTTCGCCAATCCAGCCGAGGCCGAGGCTGGAGAGCGTGATGCCGAGCTGCGTGGCGCTGAGCGAGGCGTCAAGGTTCTTCACGATGCGCCCGGCCATTTTCGCGCGCCGGTTGTGGCGGTTGATCAGCGGCTGAAGCTGCGTGTCGCGAATCTTCACGATGGCGAATTCGGCGGCGACGAAGAAACCGTTCAACGCCACGAGCACGACTACCGAGAGCAGCCGCCAGAGGATGCTGATGACTTCTTCGATGCTCACAGTTTCACCTCTCCGAAAATGGACTTGAGCAAATCCTGCAAGCTCACGATGCCCGCCTCGCGTCCGTCGCGCGCGAGGACGATGGCGAGGCGCTGGCCGGCGCGTTGCAGGTGGCGCATCGCTTCTTCCAGCCGCATGTCGGCGTCCACGAAGGTCGCGGGCTGCACGTAGTCGCCGACGCGCTTTCGCAAATCGAGGTCCGCGCGGTAGAGCAGGGACTTGAGGTTGAACAGGCCCGCGATGCGCGGCTGCTGGTCCGTGCGCCACACGGGCAGACGGCTCAGGCCGCGCTCACGGCACAGCGCGAGCGCCTCGGCCACGGGCGTCTCCGTCGTCACCGTCGCAGCGCGGGCCATCGGCACGAGGACGTGCGAGACGGTGAGGTTCTGCAAATCGAGCACGCGATTGATCATGCCGCGCTCTTCGGTGGAGAGTGATTGCGACGACTCCTGCATCAACACGCGCAACTCCTCGCGCGTGCCGAACAGGCGGCCCGCAAAAGTTTGCCCGCCCGTCCAGCGCAGCAGTCCCGACGCGAGCCAACGCAAGATCGCCACCACGGGGCGCAGGAAAAAATGCACGACGGCGAACGGGCCGGAGAGCCATAGGCAAAGCCGGTTTGGATACACGCGGAAGAGCATCTTCGGCAGCAACTCGCAGACGCCGTAAAATAAAATGGTGCCCACGAAGAACACGGCGGCGAACCACCACGGATGCGCGCGCATCCATTCCTGAAAGCCGATGACCACAAGGCTGGCCACCGTGAAGTTCGCCAGCGTGTTGCCGGCAAGAATGGTCCAGAGAAATTCCTCGGGCTGCTCAAGGTAGCGGTTTAGCCGTCGCGCGTTTGAGTGACCTGAGCGCATCAGCCGCCGGATGCGCACGCGACTGAGCGCGAACACGCCCGACTCCATCCCCGAAAGGAAGAAGGAGGCCGCCAGGCCCAGCGCGATGAACATGAGGAGCATGGAGGTCATGTCAGCAGATCAGGGCGCGCAGGTTGAAAGTGGTGGATGAATGGTTTTGCGGACGACCGCCCTCACCCCGGCCCTCTCCCGCTGGGAGAGGGCCGGGGTGAGGGAGAACGTCACAACGAATCGGCCAAGTTGAATTGGTAACAGCATCACACCCCACCTCGCTTCGTTCTTTCCACCATCAGCTCTCGCACCACGCGCTCGTCCGCGCGCGACGCGGTGATTTTCAAACCGCGAAAGTTCGCCGACTCGCCCGCGCCCGGCACCACGTCGCAGAGCATGGTGAGCAGGCCGCCCATCGTCTCAACTTGCGGCACGTCGCCGATCTCAGGGCATTCGCGGCGGAAGTCGCGCACGGTCACGGCTCCGCTCACGCGCCACTTGGCCGCGCTCAGTTTTTCCAAAACAAGCTGGCGTTCCTCGGCCTCGTCGCGGATCTCGCCGACGACTTCTTCGAGGATGTCCTCCATCGTGACCACGCCGGCGGTGCCGCCGAATTCATCCACCACCATCGCGATGCCGCGCTTCTGCCGCTGCAAGGCGACGAAGAGCTTCAGCAAGTTCATGCTCTCCGGGACGAAGGACGGAAACTCAATCGCGTCCGCGAGATCAACTTGCGGATTGAGCAGCAGAATTTTCGTATCGAGCACGCCCACGATGGTGTCCGGCGTGCCGTCGAACATCGGCAGGCGGCGGTGGTGGAGCTGGCGCGCGGCGGCGATCATCTCGTCCACGGTCAGGTCGTCGCGGATGCAGGCCATGCGCGAGCGCGGGGTCATCACGTCGGCGGCGGTCTGCTTGTCGAGGCGGATGATTTCAAAAATGATTTCCTTCTCGCGCAGGGCGAGCGTGCCTTGCTGCGCGGCGAGTTCGATGAGTTCGCGGTAATCCTCCTCGCTGCCGTGCGCGTGCGGTTTCACGGCGCGCACCAGCACGCGCAGGAAAAAATTATTGATGGCCTGGGCCAGTGCCTGCGCCGGGCGCGTAATCTTCTGCCACCAGAGCAGGACGCGGGCGACGCGCAGCGACCACAGTTCCGGCGCGCGCACCGCGAGCGTCTTGGGCAGCACTTCGCACCCGATGAGAATCAACACCGCCAGCGCCGCGACGGTGAGCGCGATTGAGCCGCCGCGCCAGACCGCGACGCCGAGACCGACGGCGACGACTACGGCATTGGCGACGGTGTTGCCGAGGACGATGGTGGCGAGGAGTTCGGAAGGTTGCTTGAGCAGTTGCGCGACGACTGCGCCTTCACGCGGGGAACGCTCGGCGAGCTGCTCGACCTGCCACTTGCCGAGCGCGAAGAGGGCGGACTCCGCGAGCGCGAAAAAGAAGCTCGCGGCGGCAAACCCGAGCACCCCCAGCACGACGAGCCACGGCGTGAAATCCACGGCGGGACGTTATTCGCAAGGGTGCGGAGTGCAAAAGAGAATATTGGCGGCGGAGCGGAGCGCGGGCTTTCCAGCCCGCAGCAATGTTAGACAGCCGGGCGTGCCTTGCGAAAGGAGAACTTCTGGCAGGGCATGTTGGTGCAGGCTGGAAAGCCCGCGCTCCGTGACGTGAAGTCCGCCATTGCCTTTTCCCGCGCGCTGCGAAACAAATTCACCCATGACCACATCGCGCATGACGCACCAAATCGTTCTGTCCATCATCGCCCTCGCGGCGACTTCACTCACCGCCGCCGACCAAAAATCGCTCGGCTACACCAACACGCCGATGATTCCGGGCACGCCCTGGCACGTCCACGATGGCGGACGCCCGCAGCCGCGCGTCATCACGTCGGGCAAAACTTTCAGCGACCTGGCTGATGCGCCGTCGGACGCGGTGGTGCTGTTCGATGGCAAAGATTTTTCCAAATGGAAGAGCGGCAATGGCGGCGAGGTGAAGTGGAAACTGGAGAACGGTTACATGGAGACGACGCCGAAGAGCGGCGTCATCCGGACGAAGGATGAGTTCAGCGATTTCCAATTGCATCTCGAATTCGCCACGCCGGAAAAGGTCGTGGGCGACGGCCAGGGGCGCGGCAACAATGGCGTGAACATTTTCGGCCAATACGAAGTTCAGGTGCTGGATTCGTATAACAACAAGACTTACCCGGACGGCCAGGCCGCTGCGATTTACGCGCAGACGCCGCCACTGGTGAACGCCAGCCGCCCGCCCGGCGTGTGGCAGACCTACGACATCGTGTTTGAAGCGCCGCGCTGGGACGCCGAGAAAAAGCTCGTGAAAAAGGGCGCGCTCACGGTGTTTCACAACGGCGTGGTCGTGCATAACCGACGCGAGCTTCTGGGCCGCACGCAGCATCAGGCCGCGCCCGCCTACGGCAAGCCGCAGGAGAAGGGTTTCATCGAACTCTACGAACACGGCAACCCCGTGCGCTTCCGCAACGTGTGGCTCCGTCCGCTCGGGGAATACGATCAGCCGTGAGGTGATAACGTGCCGCCAGCGTCCGGCTGGCCGGTCTAAATTCAAGCCGTCGGCAGAAATGCCGGCGGCTTTTTTATCGGTGATTCCGGCGGCGGAATTGTCCGGCGCGATCAAATTGCTTCCACCACGCGGCGCAGTTCGGCGTCCGTGTTGTAGAAATGCGGCGAAAGCCGGATGTAGTTCTGCTCTTTTCGATCCGTGCGGAGGGAGGTGATGATTTTGGCGTCGGCGAGTTTCTGGTGCAGCGCGGTCATGTCCTCACCGGGGCAATGGAAGGTGGTGATGCCGCTGGCGTTCTCAGGCGGCGCGGCGGCTTGGAGGACGGTGTAGCCCTTTTCCTGAATCGCGGGGATGAGCCAGGCGCGCTGGCGAAGTAGTTCGTCGGAAATGTTTTCCACGCCCACGTCGAGGATCATTTCCATCGCAGCCGTGAGACCGACGAGGCCGAGGAGGTTGTCGCTGCCGGCCTCGTAGCGGTGCGCGCCGGAGCGGAGTTTCATTTCCACCTGCGCGACGTAGTTCGGGCAGCGCACGTTGTTCCAGCCGAGCACGGTAGGTTTGAGGCGGTCTTGCACTTCCTGACGGACGTAAAAAATTCCGGCGGCGCACGGGCCGAGCAGCCACTTGTGCGCGTCGGCGGCGAGGAAGTCCACATGCTCAACCGTGGTGGGGAAGGCACCGAGCGTCTGGATGCCGTCCACGCAAAACAGCACGCCGCGCTGGCGCAGCATTTTCCCGATGGCGGGAATGTTGATGCGCCAGCCGCTGACGAAATGACACGAAGCGAGCGCGACGAGGCGAGTGTTCTCATCAATCTGCCCCTGCACATCAATCGAACGGACTTTCCCCAACTCACGGATGTTCATCAGGCGCACTTGCACGCCGCGTTCGGCGAGCGCCATCCACGGATAGACGTTCGAGGGATAGTCGTCGTGATAGATGAGGACGTTGTCGCCTTTGCGCCAAGTGAGTCCGTTCGCGACGTAGCCGAGCGCGAGCGTGGTGGGGCCGACGAAGGCGATTTCCTCGGGCTTCGCATTGAGCAGCCGCGCGGCGAGTTCGCGCGATTTGTGAATTTGGATTGCGGGCAGCAAGGCTTCCTGGTCGCCCTGTGTGGCGTTGAACGCGTAGTTGGCCACGGCCTCGGAAACGCGGCGGGGCAGGGCGCACACGGCGGCATGGCCGAGAAAGACTTTGGTTTCTGCGACAGGGAATTCGTGACGGCGCAGGTCTTCGTTGGAGTGGAGTTCAGCGATGGTCATTTCGCGTTCATGTTGATGGCGTCGTTAATTTGTCCGAAGTAGCCGAGATAAAAGCTGATGATGCCCCACGCGGCGGCGAGCACAACGGCGCCATACAGCAAACCGGCCAGGCCGAAGATGAACGTGCGCAGCTTGCTCGCGCCTTCCTCCTCGAACATCGCGTGGGCGCGCTTGAGCGATTCTTCGAGCCGTCCGGTGATTTCGCCGGTGTGATAGAGCGAGGCGAAGGCGGGCGGAAATTCCGCGCTGCCGCCGACCATCTCGGAAGGCGTGCGACCATTCTGCAATTCAACTTTATGGCGCGCGAAGACGCGGCGTAACGCGGGCGAACCGCTGGCGGCGGCGGCGAGTTCCCAGGCTTCGATCACGGTCACCCCGGCGCTGAGCAGGGCATCCAGCGCGAGCGAGAGGCGCGCGATGGCGAGGCTGCGACGGGCTTTGCCCAGCACGGGCAGCTTGCCCAGGAGGCTCTCCGTCGTGGCCCGCCAGTTTTCGCCGCGCGTGCCTTGCAGGGCGTAAGCGAGGAAGCAGGCCAGCCCGTAGATCGGAAGGAGCACGGCCAGCTTTTGCAGAAGAAAAAATCCCAGCGCCCCTTTTGTCACCACGTCGGTGAGGACGTGCATCGGGAAGATCAGGACGGCGACATGAAAGACCAGGAGCGGATAAGCGACGAACTTCATGACCTGCCGCGCGAGCGTCGCGCGCTGCGCGTAGTAGGCGGAGAGCACGCGAAACACGTCGGGCAGACGTCCGCTGTGCTCGCCCGCTTGCAAGAGCGCCACATCAAAAGAAGAGAGCCAGCTTCCGGCGCGGGCCAGCGAGTCGCCGAAGTTGTGACCGTCGCGCAACTGTTGCAGCAACTCGCCGATAGGCTTACGGAGCGACGCCTGCGGCGGATGCTTTTGCAGCATTTCCAGCGCGGCAAAAAGTCCGAGGCCGGACGCGGTGACTTGCGCCAGTTGATGGAACAGTTCGGAGCGGCCGGTCAGTTGCGCGGGAGTGATGAGCAAGGCCATGCCGCGCGCGCCGGTTCGCGCTTAGGCGATCACGCGGTCGAAGCTCTGCTTCAAGTCGCGCTTGCTGCGCATGCCGACGATCTGGTCGGCGACCTCTCCGCCCTTGAAGAAGAGCAGGGTGGGGATGGAGTTGATGCCGTATTTGATCGCGAGCTGCTGGTACTCGTCAATGTTGACCTTGGCGATCTTGACCTTGCCGTCGTATTCGGCGGCGAGTTCATCAAGCACGGGCGCGATCATCTTGCACGGGCCGCACCATTCGGCCCAGAAGTCCACGAGCACGGGCGTGGTAGATTTCAAAACCTCTTCGGAAAAATTTCCTTCGGTCAAAGTAACAATGTTTGCTGCTGCCATAAGTCCCTCAATTTCCAGTCGCGACGGTTTCGATCAAGTTATTTGATGGAACCGAAGTCACCCATCACGAGAAGCAGCACGCTGACCAAGGCCGCAATGCCGATGATCATCGCGACGACGGCCAGCGCTGTGTCGAGCGAACCGACGGTGCGGGCCGAGGCCGCAGGTCTGGCGGCAGGCGGCGGCATCGGCGCTTTGGCCGGAGCGGGGACGGGCGGTTTCGCCACGGAAGTGCCGGGGGCTTTGGCCGCAGCGGCCGTCGGAGGCGACGGCGGGCGCGGAACTTGAGCCGTGGCCGCAGCGGCGGGCGCAGAGGCCGGGCGCGCAGCGGTCGGTGCGGCGGCCGCGGTCGGTGCGGCGCCGGTGGGCGGCAGCGAAGGCAGCTTGATCGTCGGCGCGGCGGTGGGCTTCGGCGGCAGCGCGATGCGGACGGTTTCTTTTTTGGGCTGCACCTTGGCGGCTTCGGGCGGCCGCGGCGGCACTGGCGAATCGGGAATTGGTTCGTCCATAAATGGTGCGCGGAAACTAGAGGCGGAGAAAAAGAGAGTCAAACCGTTAATCCCGAAACGGGCTGCACATGAAGAAATTCAAATGCGAAAATGATGAACCACGGAAGACACCGAAAACACGGAATTAGAAATGGCAGCGGGCCGCGCAGGCCAGCCGGGAGGACCGAGCACCAGTTCGGCGCGAACATCACCGTTCAACTGCGAACCGGTGCTCGGCGCTCCGTCGGCGGGCTTCAGTTTTCCGTGTCTTCGGTGTCTTCCGTGGTTCCGCTTTGGTCACCTTTTCTGAGCGACGAGGAACGAGTTGAACATCTCGTATCGCCACGGGCCGAGGTTCAGCGCGAACTCCACGGGCGCGGCCACGTAGCGGTCGGTGCATTCCACGCGCTGCACTTCGCAGCCGGAGCGTTCGAGGAAGAATTCCATCTCCAGCGCGTTCGTGGCCACGATGGCGTCGTCGTCGGGCGTGAACGGCTCTTTCACGATGGGCGTCATGCGGTCGAAGCGCA
>JANNGC010000523.1:0-1789 GCA_031380445.1 Pedosphaera sp. | reverse complement strand
GGCGCTTCGCCAGCGCGTTCTTCTCCACGAGGAACGACGCCTCGCCGGCCACGTTGTTCGTCTGCTCGGGATCAGCGCGCAGGTCGTAAAACTCTTCACCGGGCCGCTTGGCGAAGGCCCGGTCGTAGAAAGTTTTTCCGTCCGCCGCGCTGCGATGCGCGACGAGCCACGCCTTGGTCGGACTGGCATCCATGTCGGGAAACGCAATGCGCGTGTTGTTCTCCAACTCGCGCACGGTCGGCTCGCTCGTGGCGGTCACAGCGTAGGGCGCGCCCATCGGCCAGCGGTCGGGGGCGAAGTTGCGGACGTACACGAAGTCCTTGGTGTGAATCGCGCGCATGGGATACGGCAGGTTGCCTTCGCGCGCCGAGCCGACGTGCCGTTCGCGCCCGGTCACGGCATAGTCGCGCGTGGGATCAATCTGTCCGCTGTTCGTGGAGGTGAATTGCGGCACGAGGCTGCGCCCGCTCACTTCGGCGCGAATTTTCACCCCGCCGATTTCCATGAACGTCGGCGCGAGGTCCATCAAGTTCACGAAGTCATCCACCACGCGACCACCCTTCCCGCCGGGTACGCGAGCCACGAGGGCCACGGCCGTGCCAAAGCTGTAGAGGTTGCACTTGCCGCCCGGCACGCCCGGCATGCCGTGGTCTCCACTGATGACGATGATGGTCCGGTCGAGTTCTCCCGCCGCTTCGAGCCGCTGGAGCAGCACACCGATGTAAGCGTCGTACGCCTGCGCCTCCCCAAGATAATCCGCCGTGTCCTCGCGCACCTCCGGCACGTCGGGCAGGAACTTCGGCATCTTCCCCTTCAGCGACTCTGGTTCGATGTCCCAAAGTTTTTTGCCCGAGCCTTTGATCCAGGTGCGATGCGTGGTGGTGGGGCCAAACCAATAGAGCCACGGCTGACCAGGCTTCCGGTCGGCGAGGAACGCGTCGAAGTTGCCGCGCACTTGGTCGAGAATCTTCCCGCGCGCTTCGGTCACGCTCAGGCCGCTGGACACCAGCTTCGTCGCCTCCTCGGAAAAATTGTTCGGCAGCCGGCCTGCCTTCTCGTAGGCAAACTTCTGCCCGCCGAACGGCGCGTCGGCGGGCGTGCCAGGACTCCACACCTTGTAGCTCTTGCCGATGTGGTAACCTGCATCGCGCAGCAACAACGGGAAGCTGGGAATGTTTGTGTTCCAGACCGCGCCTTGCAGGATGGCGCCGCGATCCGTGTTCCACCAGTAACGTCCGGTCAGTAGCGAGCTCCGGCACGGCGTGCAGGACGGCGCGGGCACGAAGGCGTGGCGAAACATCAAGCCCTCGCGCGCGACACGGTCCACGTTCGGCGTCTTGACCACTTGGTTCAGCGACGGCCCGCTCTCCAGCTTTGCGTAGCAACTCGCGTAGCGGCCCCAATCGTCCGCGAAGCAAAAGAGGATGTTGAGTCGGTTGGTGTCCGCAGCGGCAGCCTGGCCAATCCAAATCGTGGCCGCTGACAGAAGGAGGAGGCGTTTTATCATTTGGAATCCTTTTCTGAAGCACGCGGCTCGTAGTCCGAGTCTTTCACCCAGCCGGTTGCCATCTTTTCGCCGCGCGTGAATTTTTCGTAAAAGCCGACATGCCCTTTGTTCGAGTGCTCGTAGCGGTCGAAGACGTCGCCTCCACCGGACATCCGAGGGTCACCTTGCGTTTTGAGTTCGGAGAAGAGGCGCGATTTCAACGTCGCGCGCTCGGCCTCCGAGGCAGCACTGTCGGCAAGGTTGTTCAGGCAGTCGCAGTCCTGCTTGAGGTCGTAGAATTCC
>JANNGC010000513.1:0-2748 GCA_031380445.1 Pedosphaera sp. | reverse complement strand
TCCTTCGCCCCTTTCGCCTCCGGCCATTCCTCGGGATGCACCTTGAGCTTCATCGGCTTGCTCTGGCGGATGATTTCCAGCGTCACCGGCTGACCCGCCTTCTTGCGGCGGACTTCGTTCCGCAGCTGTGCCGCCGTGACCACGCTCTTGCCATCCACGGCGGTGATCACGTCGCGCCGTTTCAAATCGGATTTGCTGGCCGGGCCGTTCTCTTGGATGGAGATGACGAGCACACCGTCTTCGACGCCATCCACTTTTTCCTCGGCCTCGTCGTCTTCGCGCAAGCCACGGATGACGACGCCGAGCCAGAGGCGCGGAAATTTTCCGTCCTTGATGAGTTTCGCCGAAACATCTTTCGCCAGATTCACCGGCACGGCGAAACCGATGCCCGTGCGCAGGCCGCGAATGAGCGTGTTGATGCCGATGACCTCGCCATACAAGTTCACCAGCGGCCCGCCGCTGTTGCCGGGATTGATGCTCGCGTCGGTCTGGAGAAAATCCTGATCCATCGTCGCGCCCTGCAACTGCTGGCCGCGCGCGGGGATGACTTGTGAGCGGCCTTTCGCGCTGATGTGGCCAAACGTCACGGAGTAATCGAATTCAAACGGCGCACCAATGGCCACGGCGAACTCGCCCACGCGCACCGCATCCGAATCGCCGAGCTTCGCGGCGGGAAGGTTGGTCGCGTTGATTTTCAGCACCGCGAGATCGGACTGCGGGTCTTTCCCATGCAGCGTGGCCGTGAAACGCCGCCGGTCGCGCAGGCGCACTTCGATCTTCGCCGCGTCTTCCACGACGTGAAAGTTGGTCAGGATGTAGCCGTCCTCCTGGATGATGACGCCGGAACCTTTGCCATCGAACTTCGGCGTGGCTGATTTTGATTCTTCCTCCTCTTCCTTGCGCCGCTTCTCTTTCTCCTCGCGGAACTGTTTGCGAAACTCCTCCGGCATCAAATCCCAGAGCGGATTATCCTCGTCGTCGAGGTCGAACTTGCTGGGCTTGTTCACGACGCGAATAACGACGACCGACGGCGACACCGTCTCCGCGACTTCCACGAAGGCGCTGTTCAACTGTCGCGCGAGATCGAGCGCAGGGGAATTCGTCGCGGCGCGGGCCGCGAGCGTCAGCACGGCGGCGAACAACAGAGCAGGGGTGAATCGCGTCATGCGCGGAATGTGGCGGGGACGTACGCGGGCGGCAATCTTTGACGCGGTGCGCAGCGTAGTGGGGCAGCCGTCCCGGCTGCCGCTTGTCCACTGGCCGTCCCGGCTGGTGGTTTTTTTCGACAGCCGGGACGGCCATCGGACGGAGGCAGGCGAGACGCCTGCCCCACTGCCACCCGAAGTTCACTTTGCCTCCGCTCTGCCCTCCCCTAGCCTGCGCGCGATGCCAGACGCGCGCCCACATCCGACCTTTGCCGAAGCCTTTCGCTTCTGGCTCAAGCTCGGCTTCATCAGCTTCGGCGGCCCCACGGGGCAGATCGCGATCATGCACGTGGACCTGGTCGAGCGGCGGCGCTGGATCAGCGAGGCGCGGTTTCTGCACGCCCTGAATTACTGCATGTTGCTGCCCGGCCCCGAGGCGACTCAACTCGCGACCTACATCGGCTGGCTGCTGCATCGCACCTGGGGCGGGATCGTGGCCGGCGCGCTCTTTGTACTCCCGTCCGCGATCATTCTCTGGGGTCTCAGTTTGATCTACGTGACTTGGGGCGAGGTGCCGTGGGTCGCGGCGATCTTTTACGGACTCAAGCCGGCAGTGCTGGCCCTCATCGCCGCCGCCGCCCTTCGCATCGGGCGCAAGGCCTTGCAGAATTCTGCACTGTGGGCCATCGCGGTGCTGGCGTTCGCGGGGATTTATTTCCTCCACGTCCCCTTCCCCGCCATCGTCTTCGGCGCGGCGCTGGTTGGTTTTTTCGGGGGAAGATTTTGGCCGGAGAAATTTGCCATCGCTCAGGGACACGGGACGAAAGGGACGGAAGCGAGCGTCATCGACGACGGGAGTGAAGCACCCGCGCACGCACGGCCTTCGTTGGCGCGCTCGCTCCGCGTCACGCTCGTCTCGCTCTTGCTGTGGTTCACCCCGCTCGTCGCGCTGGCGCTCTGGCTCGGCACGGAACACACGCTTTTCCGCGAGGGCATTTTTTTCAGCAAGGCGGCGATGGTCACGTTCGGCGGCGCTTACGCCGTGCTGCCCTACGTCTCGCAGCAGGCGGTGGAAAATTATCAATGGCTCACTGCGACGCAGATGCTCGACGGACTCGGCCTCGCTGAAACCACGCCGGGCCCCCTGATCATGGTGCTCCAGTTCGTCGGCTTCCTCGGCGCGTGGCATCATCCCGGTGAGTTGCCGCCGCTCTGGAGCGCCACGCTCGGCGCGTTCATCACCACCTGGACGACCTTTGTGCCGTGCTTCCTCTGGATATTTCTCGGCGCGCCGCACATCGAAAAATTGCGCGGCAACGTGAAACTCACCGCCGCGCTCTCCGCCGTGACGGCGGCGGTGGTCGGCGTGATTTTGAATCTCGCCGTCGGCTTCGGCGGACACGTCCTCGTTCCTAATCCGCCCCGCGCCGACGGGTTCGCCTGCGCCGTCGCGCTGGTCACGTTCGTCGGACTGTGGCGGTGGAAATGGAACCTCCTGGCCGTGGTGCTCGGCGCGGGTGCGGCGGGCTTGGTGTTCAAACTGGCGGGCGGGATATTTTAACTGGGCTAGTCCCGTAGCGTGAAGGAGCGCGCGTCCGCTAAA
>JANNGC010000511.1:0-9695 GCA_031380445.1 Pedosphaera sp. | reverse complement strand
GTGAAGAGCGTGTCCTTGTAGGCGACCGGCGTGAGGATGTTCATCCCGCGAAAGGCTTCGACGGGTTGTTCCCACAGCACCTTGCCATCCGCCGGATCCACGCCCGCGAGCTTCTCGCGCGTCTGCACGACGAGTTGCCGCTGGCCCGCGAGCACCGCGAACATCGGCGACGAGAAGACGCTGCCCATCATCCCGCCCTTTTCGGCCAGCGTGCGCCAGACCAGTTCGCCAGTGCGCTTGTTCAGCTTCACAAAGCTCGCGCCCGCCTGCACGTAAACGAACTCACCATCCACGAGCGGCGAGCAGACGAAGCCGAAATCGGGTGCCGGCGCTTCCATCTTCTTCACGAAGTCGAACCGCCAGCGTTCCTTCCCCGTCTGCACATCAAGGCACACGAGCAAATCGCGCATGCCGGCGACGAAGAGACTTTCGCCATCACCAGCCGGCGTGGCGCGAATCCAGTCGCCATTCGCCTTGGCGAAGAACGGCACGGTCATCGCGCCTTCCCACTGCGCGCGCCAAAGTACCTGGCCCGTCGTGCGGTCGAAGGCGGTGACGACCTCGAATTTCTTGTCCTTCGATTCGGTGGTGAACACGCGATCGCCGACGACGATGGGACCTGAGTAGCTCGGCCCCAGTTCGACACGCCAGGTGCGCTGGAGGTGATTCGTGTCGAGCTTCTGGGGCCACGCCGGGCCGGTGAATTGTCCGTCTCGATTTGGCCCGCGCCATTGCGGCCAGGAGGAGTCGGCGGACGACGCGACGCTGGCCGTGAGAGCCATGGCCAGGAACAGTGCGGTGCAGTTGAGGAGTCGAGTGGGCATAGTTTTCAGGAGTTGACGGCCGCGCGCGCCTGGACGGAACTGAGGCCGCCATCCACGGCGAGCACCTGGCCCGTCACCCATGATTGTTGCGGATCGAGAAACCAACGAATGGCACTCGCGACTTCTTCGGGCTCGCCGATGCGCCCAAGCGGGTGCAACGCAGCGGAGGCTTTCAACGACGCCTCATGTCTGGTGAGCGACTCGGTGAGCGGTGTCCGAGTGAGACCGGGCGCAACGCAGTTCACGCGGATGTTGTAGCGCGCATAGGTGGCCGCGGCGGATTGCGCGAGACCGATCACGCCGGCTTTGGCGGCGGCGATGGCCTCGTGGTTGATCAGTCCGCGCTGGGCCGCGGCCGAGGACAGCAACACGATGCTGCCGCCGTTGCGCATCATCCGGCTCGCTGCGGATCGCAGAGTGTAGAATGACGAGTTGAGATTCGCCGCCAGCACGGCAGTCCATTCTTCGTCGGTGGTGGTGTGAGCCGGTTTAAGCCAAAGGGAACCGACGCAATTGACCACGCCATCCAATTGACCGTGCTTCTCGAAGGCGCTGCGGATGCAGGCCTCAACCGACACCGACTCGGTCGCTTCGAACTCACAACGGTCAGCATGCAACTCCGAGGAGAGGGCATCCAGCCGTTCGCCACCCCGTGAGGCGAGGATTAAAGTGTAGCCTAGCTTGGAGAGTTGCCGGGCCAGCGCGGATCCAATCCCGCCGGTCGCTCCGAGAATGAGGACGGCGGGGCGGTGACTGGAATCGCTCATAGGCTGTTCCAAGTGGTCAGCGGTTTGACCGGAGCAGCGTTGCGTCCCGGCGAAACAAATTGCGGGTCGCTCGAAACCGGCTCCGACCGTGCTCTATCCTCGGCCAGTTGTTTTGCCACGTCGGCCGCCTGCCGGATGCCCAAGTAGACAATTCCGGTGATGACCAGCCCAAAGCAGAAAATGGGAATGATGTAGATAGCCATGTCAGTTCTTTCGCTTGTTGATCGTGGCCCCGGACAGGAGGACGAGCCGCACGCCGACCCAGAGGATAAGGATGCTCGGCACCCAAAGCCCCACATACGCGCCGTAGTCGTGATTCACGAGGAACCACAGTGCGACGCTCACGAGGAAACTGGCGAAGGCGGCTACGAGGAACGGGTAGTCAATTTTTTGAAACATGGTGGGTGGGGGCTGAATTTAGTTGGGCGACTGGCGGCCTGATGGTCAGGTGAGGCGGGGAGCCGGTCGCTCCCCGCCCTCCTGAAGGGATTACTTCGGCAGAACCACGGTGTCGATCACGTGAATGACGCCGTTGCTGGCGGCCACGTCGGTCTTCACGACCTTGGCGTTGTCCACGGTGACGACGCCGTCCGCGACTTTCACGTCGAGCGACTGGCCGTTCACGGTCTTGGCCTTCATCGTCTTGACGTCCGCCGCCATGACTTTACCGGCCACGACGTGGTAGGTCAGGATGGCGACGAGCTTCGCTTTGTTCTCCGGCTTGAGCAGGTCTTCCACCGTGCCCTTGGGGAGCTTGGCGAAGGCTTCGTCCGTCGGAGCGAAGACGGTGAACGGGCCGGTGCCTTGCAACGTCTCGACCAGACCGGCGGCTTTCACGGCGGCGACCAAGGTGTTGAAGCTGCCATTACCGGCGGCGACGGCAACGATGTCTTTGTCCGCCGGCTTGGTGTCAGCGTGCGCGACTCCGAAGAAGCCGGATGTGGCGACGAGGGCAGAGAGGGTGAGGATGCGGATGGTTTTCATGGTTCGTATGGGATGCTGTGTTTTTTGTTTTGGTGTGAACCCGGACGACCACCGCGAAGCACGTCGGCTTGGCGAACCGGCATTCGAGCCGGCGCTGGGCGACGCTTGCGTTTGTTTTCCAATGTTCACGTTTCGTTTTCATGTTCAGTTGGCTGCCAAGCAGCCTTGAACTGTCGAAACATTGTCTAACACATGTCTACATGTCAATATATTGTCTAACTTTTTTCTGGAGATGGTGGAGTAGCGATAATCGCCAAGTAAACCTGGACTATTAGCATTTTTTGAAGACCGCAGATACGTTCGCTCGTGAGTTGGTGTGCGTCTTGTTTACTTAATGTCTAACAATCGGCCGAACCAAACTAGACACGTAAACGAACAGCTTCACATCGGTGTTGGCCGGCAGCTTGGCCATCAGGCTCGCACAGTTGAATCGTGGTATCCGAGCACGTCGCCAGGAAGGTGGGAAGCCGTGAGCTTGCCCAGGCCGATGAGGCTGAATGTATTGGCCGCGATGGGCCATGCGCTGCGCCAAGCCAATTAACTTTCGGCGCTCGTGACGACTCTCACCAGCGCCGGAAATGCCATGAACCATTCCTGCGCGTGACGCCGCTCGATCAATCACCGCTTGATGCCCGTGTCCTTTTCCGAAAAAATTAAGGTCATGAATCCTCACCGGGTAATTTTGGCCCTCGCCTTCAGTCTTGCGCTTGGTTTGTCAGCGCTGGCCCCTGCCGCACGAACTGCCACCGTCACCACTTTCGCCGGCACGGGCGTGAAGGGCTTCTCGGGTGACGGCGGCGCCGCCTCAGCAGCACAATTGAACAATCCCTTCGCCGTCGCGCGCGGGCCGGACGGCGCGCTCTACATTTGCGACGTGGACAACCAGCGCATCCGTCGCGTCACGGCGGACGGGAAGATTTCCACTTACGCCGGGAATGGTCAGCGCGGTTACAGCGGCGACGGCGGCTCCGCGACGAACGCCACGTTGAACGAGCCGTATGAGTTGGCGTGGGACAAGGGCGGGAATCTTTTCTTCGTCGAGCGCCTGAATCATCTCGTGCGTCGCGTGGACGCGAAGACCGGTGTCATCAGCATCGTCGCGGGCACGGGCAAACTTGGATTCTCAGGTGATGGCGGCGCGGCGAAGGACGCGCAGTTCAACCAGCCGCACAGCCTCGCCTTCGATGCGGCGGGCGCGCTCTACATCTGCGACGTGCTCAACCATCGCATCCGCAGAATAGACCTGAAGACCGGCACCGTCTCGACGTGGTCCGGCACCGGGGAAAAGAAAACCGCGCCCGACGGTTCGCCCATCACCGGCTCGGCGCTGCACGGCCCGCGCGCGCTGGCATTCGCACCGGATGGCAAGTGCTGGCTCGCACTGCGCGAGGGCAACGCGTTGCTCGAACTTGATCCGAAAGCCAACACGCTCCGCCGAGTCGCCGGCACGGGTAAATCTGGCTTCAGTGGCAATAGCGGTCCCGCCCTCGCCGCGACGCTCGCCGGCCCCAAGTGCGTGGCCCTCGACGCGGCGGGCAAAGTCTATCTCGCCGACACCGAGTCGCATTCCATCCGCTACCTCGACGTGAAACGCGGCACCATCGAAGTCCTCGTCGG
This sequence comes from Pedosphaera sp., assembly GCA_031380445.1. Taxonomy (GTDB): domain Bacteria; phylum Verrucomicrobiota; class Verrucomicrobiia; order Limisphaerales; family SIBH01; genus JANNGC01. The sequence goes on along the minus strand of JANNGC010000511.1, from coordinate 5,503 downwards.
CAACGGCAAGAAGGGTGATGGCCCCGATGGCAGCGACCCCCTCAACTGCCAGCTCGCCCGTCCGCACGGTGTGTTCGTGGACAAGGACGGGGCGATCTACATCGGCGACAGCGAGACGCATCGCGTGCGCGTCTGGCGGAAGTGAGGCGCGGCGGGTTCGCCTCAGACTCCGTCCCGCCGCCACTCCAGCGCGCTGCGGGCAGCACGGGTGCCGGTGGCAAAACAGCCTTGCATCAAGTAGCCGCCGGTCGGCGCGTCCCAGTCGATCATTTCGCCAGCGACAAAAATTCCCGGCAGCCTTTGGATCATCAACGAGGAATTCAGTTCGCTCCAGCGCACGCCGCCCGCCGAGGAAATCGCCTCGGTGATTGGGCGCGGGCCGGTGAGCCGCAGCGCACAGTTTTTCACAGTCGCAGCGAGCGACTCGGCGGAAATGAAGGGCGCTCGGCCCGGCAGATTTTCCAGAATGGCAAATGCCGCGTCGCTCAACTTCCAGCGTGAGCGGGCTTCGGCGAGAAAGTTGCGCGGACAATTGCCCAGCTTCTTCACTAGTTGTTCGACGGTGTGGGCGGGCTTGAAATCAATGACGAGTTCCGGTTCCGCCATCGCGCGCAGGGCGGGGCCGAGCTGATAAATCGCGCCGCCTTCCAACCCATATTTCGTGACGAGCAGTTCACCCGTCGCCGTCGTGTCACCCGCACGAGCGGTGATGTTTTTGAGCGGCTGGCCTTCCGCTTGCGCGAGCACTTCTGCGGGCCAGGAAATTTCCCAGCCGCAATTCGACGACGTCAGCGGAGCGACGGCCACGCCCGTTTTTTCCAACACCGAAACCCAGCCACCATCAGAACCGGTCTCCGGCCACGAGCCGCCGCCGAGCGCGAGGATCACCGCGTCCGCCTCCACCACGCGTGGCTCGCCTTCGACTTGGAAATTCAACTGCCACGGCGCGCCCTCACGCAATCCCGTCCAGCGATGGCGCATCGCGAACTGCACCCCGGCCTCGCGCAGCCGCTGCACCCAGCGGCGCAACAACGGAGCCGCCTTCATCTCACGCGGATAAACGCGCCCGCTCGTGGCCGCAAATGTTTCCACTCCGAGGATCGCCGCCCACTGGCGCAAGGCGTCGGCGTCAAATTCCGCGAGGAGCGATGGCCAGAAATCCGGCGGCTGTCCCGCGCCGGTGTAGCGCGTGGCGAAGCGGTCGCGCGCTTCAGCGTGAGTGAGATTCAAACCGCCGCGACCCGCCACGAGAAATTTCCGGCCCACCGACGGCTTCGCGTCGAAGAGCGTCACGGACGCGCCGCCTGCCGCCGCCACTTCCGCCGCGCGCAGCCCCGCCGGCCCGCCGCCAATGATCGCGATGTTGATGCCGCAGCGAAGCAGAGTCCCCCGCGCGGCGCAACGACGTTGGCCGCAACGTCACGCCAGCCCGTGCCGTTCGATCCACGATTGCGGGATGGTGCCGTGACTGAGCAGCCAGTCGTTGAACTTGCGCAGGCTCCAGCCGCGACCGTCCACCAGCCGCGCGCGCAGGCGCTCGTTCTCCAAACGTCCGAGCCAGTAGCTCATGGGGACGGTGGGCGAACTCGTGTACCAGTTCACATCGCCCTCGGCGCGCGCGCGGGTGAAGCCGAGATGTTTCATCATGTGCTTCACGGCGGATTCATAACTGTAGCGGCGCGTCTGCAACCGCAAGTCCACGAGGATGCGGTGCGCGCGCCAGAGCGCGTCGTGGAGCTGCTGCACGCGCAACCACGGCGAGCGATCAATGCGAAGGTCCACCATCATCTGCTCGCACCAGAGCGTCCAGCCTTCGTAGAACACGGCGTGGGCGAAGAGCCGCCGCCACTTGCGCGCGTGCTGATTCGCGAGAACGAACTGCAAGTGGTGGCCTGGATACGCCTCGTGCGCGCAGGTCAGGCTCAAGCCGAAATGCTGCTGGCGCTCGGAACGCTTCTCCGCCTCCGTCGTCTTTGTCGCGCTCAGGTCATTCACCCAAAAAGTGCCGCGCTGCTTTTTCTCGAACGCGCCGGGCGAAGAATACGCCGCCGTGGGAAACAGATGCCGCATGAACTCCGGCACCGGCCGCACGCGCAACTCATCGCCCACCGGAAAGGTCACGGCCTTCGCCGCGCGGAAGGCGTCGGCCACGCGCTGCGTCTCGGCACGATAGACGCCGAGCAGGTCGTCGCCGGGATTCCACGCCTCGCGGGCTTCTTTAATGATTTCCTCGGGCTGCGCTTTCCGCCCGAAGCGGGCGCATTCCTTTTTCAGCAAGGCGTTGAGGCGTTCCACTTCGCCAAGCGCGAGCGATTCAATTTCGCCGAGCGTGTAATCAAGCCCGAGTTGCTCACGTACGCGCCGCTGCGTTTCTTCCGCGCCGATGGCGAAGGAACCGGCGGGCGCGAGCGGATGCGCGAGCACGGCGTCGCAGTACTGCGTCACGGCCTTTTGCGCGGAGGTAATCAGCGCGGCATCACGCGTCGCGGAATTCTTTTCGAGGAACGCGTTGACGGCGGTGAACAGGGCAGGGGAGCCTTCTGCCGTCTGCTCCATGATTTTGCGCCAGACCGGTTCCGGGTGCTCAATCAGCGCGGCGGACTCAGCGAGAAACTTCGGCGTGTCGCGCAGCAGTCCGCGAATGTTTTCGATCGCACGCTTCGGCTCATCTTCGCCGCGTTGCAACTCATGCAGCAGCGCACCGAGCAAAGTATCCAATGCGCCGGGATCGAGCGCATGACGTCCGCGCAAAAAATCTTCCGACTCAAGCTGCAACTGCGCGCGCCACGCCAGCCGGTCGAGATGCTGCTCGGCGGTGAGCGTGCGCGGAGAAATTTTATCGAGCGCGCGCAAGGCGTCCTGCCGCCGCCGTTCCCAGCGCTGCTCGTGCGCGCGGTCGGCGCGGCCCAGTTTGCCCTCGCCGTCGCGCAGGCCGGCAGAGGCCGCCATGAGCGGGTGCTCGGCCAGCAGCGTCTCGAAATACTCGTCGAGCAGTCCGTCGAACTGAGTTTGGTCGCGATTCATGATTGCGGCGAAGTGAAGCATCTCCCGTTTTGGCGGGCAAAGGCAAAGGTCCGCGCGCCGCCTCTTTCAAGTCCGCGCGCAGAAACACCGATGACTTTTCAGCGCGTTCACCGCCGCCTCCGTGGCGGTGAGACGAATTGAAACCATTAACGAAACACAAATTTTCGCATGAGCACGAACGACAACAAAGTGGCCGGCGGGATTGCGAGGAGCTTCGCCACCAAGACGTTGCTGGTCGCCACCCGCAACGCCAGCCACGCCACGCCCACCGTGCAGAGCCAGCAGACGATGACCGTGAACACGTACCGCGCCAGCTCCGCCACGCGCACGTTTGCGTCCGCGCGGAAGACCCACCATTTGTTCAAGGCGTAGTGCGTGGTCACGCCCAGGAAGTAGGCCAGCGACACCGCGACCAGTTTCGGCAGGATATTTTGCAACAGCCACAACGTGCCGAAGTCCACGCCGGCCACGAGCAGTCCCACGCAGCAAAATTTGGCGAAAGAACGGCTCATGCCCGAAACCGTCCCCCGTGTTGAAATGATGGTCTCACGTTGCGCGCGGACTGTGCTGGGCGGCGCGCGGCTCCGTCAACTGTCCCTGCGGCGAACAACGCCCACCCGCTTGCCAAGCCCAGCCCCCTTTGTTATCAGCCGCCCCATGACTGACGCGCCGCGCGCGACAATTTCGCTCCATGCCTGACCACGCCACCACCTCCCAACGGGTGCGCGTGGACGGGAAATTTTTCCGTCTGGGCCCCCACAAGTTTTATCCCAAGGGCGTGACTTACGGCCCCTTCGCGCCCGATGCGAAGGGCGAACGCTACGCCTCGCGCGCGCAGACGTTGCAGGATTTCGCGCAGATCAAGGAACTCGGCGCGAACACCCTGCGCGTCTATCACGTCCCGCCCGGCTGGTTCCTCGATCTGGCGCAGGAGCGCGGGCTGAAACTTCTCGTGGACGTGCCGTGGTGCAAGGAACGGCTCTTCCTCGAATCGGAAAAACAAAAGGAGGCCGCGCGCGCCGCCGTGCGCGAAGCGGTCGGACTCTGCGCGCGACATCCAGCCGTGTTTGCCTTCAGCGTGGTGAACGAAATCGCCGCCGACATCGTGCGCTGGAACGGCGCGCGGGCCGTGGCGCGCTTCATCGAGGAACTGGTCGCGGAAGCGAAGGGCGTTGATCCCGACTGCCTCTGCACGTTCGGAAATTTTCCGCCCACGGAATTCCTGCGCCCGCAGAACATAGATTTCCACTGCTTCAACGTCTATCTGCACCAACGCAGCGCGTACGAAAATTATCTCTCGCGCCTGCAAATGATCGCGGACACCAAGCCGCTCGTCATTGGCGAGACCGGCCTCGATTCGCAGCGCGAAGGCGAAGAGCACAAGTGCGAGGTGCTGGCCTGGCAGATCGAGAGCGGCTTCCGTCACGGGCTGGCGGGGCTGTTCGTGTTCAGTTACACCGACGACTGGTTCCGCAACGGCATCCAGATTGAGGACTGGACGCTCGGCCTCACCACCCGCGAGCGCGCGCCGAAGCCTTCGTTCTTCGCGGTGCAAAAGGCCTTCAAGGTCGCGCCGTATTTTCCGCTGCCGTCCGTGCCGCGCGTCTCGGTGGTCGTCGCCAGCTACAACGGCGCGCGCACCCTCGAAGCCTGCCTCGCCTCGCTCGACCGCCTGAATTATCCCGACTACGAAGTCATCCTCGTGGACGACGGCTCGAAGGACGACACCCGCCAGATCGCCGACGAGCATCCGCGCGCGCGCTACATTTTCCAGGTCAACAAAGGTCTTTCCGTCGCGCGCAACACGGGCATCAACGCCGCGACCGGCGAGATTGTCGCCTTCACCGACTCCGACTGCCGCGCGGACGAGGACTGGCTGCACTACCTGATCGGCGATTTGTTGAACGGCGATTTTGCGGGCATCGGAGGGCATAATTTTTTGCCGCCGGAAGATTCTTGGATTGCCGCCGCTGTCATGGTTTCGCCCGGCGGCCCCGCGCATGTGATGCTGAACGACCGCGAGGCCGAGCACATTCCCGGCTGCAACATGGCGTTCTACAAATGGGCGCTCGACAGCATCGCGGGCTTCGATCCGATCTACCGCAAAGCGGGCGACGACGTGGACGTGTGCTGGCGTTTGCAACAGGCCCGGCATCGCATCGGCTTCAGCCCGGCGGGCTTCGTGTGGCACTACCGGCGCTCGACGGTCCGCGCGTATCTCAAACAGCAGGCCGGCTACGGCGAGGCCGAGGCGCTGCTCATCACCAAGCACCCGGAGTATTTCAATACCGCCGGCGCGAGCGTCTGGCGCGGGCGCATCTACAGCCCGTCGAGCATGGGCGTGGTGCTGCGGCCCTCGGTGATTTACCACGGACCGTTCGCGGGCGGATTTTTCCAAACGCTCTACGCGCCGCCGCCCGCCTTCGCGCTGATGCTCGCGACCTCGCTCGAATATCATGTGCTCATCACCGCGCCGTTG
>JANNGC010000494.1:0-21392 GCA_031380445.1 Pedosphaera sp. | reverse complement strand
ATTTGATTTTAAAAAAAACCATTACCAAAAGCGCCCTTTTTTCTTTTTTTTTCGTGCGGCCTTAACGGCCGCGCCCCCTTCGCAAGCCCTTGATTCAATCGCTATGAATCCCTTGACCGAACACCACCTCCACCTCACCCGCCGCCACTTCTTCGGCCGCATGGCCGCGGGCATCGGCACCGCCGCGCTCGGCTCGTTGCTCAATCCGAATCTGTTCGGCGCGACGGTCGGCCAGCAGAAGCGTTACGGCGGCCTGGCCGGCGTGCCGCACTTTCCACCCAAGGCCAAACGCGTCATCTACCTGTTCATGGCCGGCGGTCCGTCGCAGATTGACCTCTTCGACCACAAGCCGGAGCTGGAGAAACTGCACAACACCGAACTGCCCGACTCCATCCGCATGGGGCAGCGCATCACCGGCATGACCAGCGGGCAGAAGAATTTTCCGTGCGTGAAGACGCTCTTCAAATTCTCGCAGCACGGCAAGGCGGGCACCTGGTTCAGCGACGCGATTCCGAACATCGCGGGCATTGCCGACGACATCGCGGTCATCAAGACCGTCAACACCGAGGCCATCAATCACGACCCGGCCATCACGTTCATCCAGACTGGATTCCAGCAACCGGGCCGGCCCTGCACGGGCGCGTGGTTGAGTTATGGACTCGGCTCGATGAACGAGAATCTGCCCGGTTTCGTGGTCATGATTTCCAACGGCAAGGAGAGCGACCAACCGCTTTACACGCGCCTGTGGGGTTCGGGATTTTTGCCGAGTGAATATCAGGGCGTGCAGTTCCGCGGCACGGGCGATCCGGTTTTGTATTTGTCGAATCCCGCCGGCATTGATGCCACCGCGCGCCGCCGGATGCTCGACGCCACGGCGAAGCTGAACGCGAAGCAGTATCAGGCGTTTGGCGACCCCGAGATCAACACGCGCATCGCCCAGTACGAAATGGCGTATCGGATGCAGACCTCGGTGCCCGACCTCACCGATCTCTCGAAAGAATCTGAGGCCACGCTGGAGATGTACGGCCCCGACGTGAAGAAGCCCGGCACGTTCGCCTACAACTGCCTGCTCGCCCGCCGCATGGCCGAGCGCGGCGTCACGTTCACACAGCTTTATCATCGCGGCTGGGATCAGCACAGCAACCTGCCCAAGCGCATGCGCGAGCAATGCAAGGACACCGACCAGCCCAGTGCCGCGCTTGTGAAAGACTTGAAGCAGCGAGGCCTGCTCGACGACACGCTCGTCATCTGGGGCGGCGAATTTGGGCGCACCGTTTATTCGCAGGGCAAGATCGAGAAGGAGAATTACGGCCGCGATCATCACGGCCGCAATTACGCCGTCTGGATGGCCGGCGGCGGCATCAAGCCCGGCCTCAGCTACGGCGAGACCGACGACTTCTGCTACAACATCACCGAGAACCCCGTCCACATTCATGACTTGAACGCGACCGTGATGCACTGCCTCGGCATCAATCACGAGCAGCTCACCTACCGCTTCCAAGGCCGCGACTTCCGGCTCACGGATATTCATGGCGAGGTGGTGAAGGGGATATTGGCGTGAGCACAAAATCGCACGTTGGAATCGCTTCATCCCTGCACTAACCTGCAACCACATGAGCGTGACGCTGCAAATCCCCGACGAAGTTTCGCAGGCCATGCGCCTGCCGCCGGCGGAATTGGCAGGGCGCCTCCGTCTGGAACTGGCCGTGTCGCTCTACGCGCAACGCATCCTCAGCCTCGGCAAGGCGGCGGAACTCGCCGAACTGCCGCGCTGGCAGTTCAACGCCGTCCTCGCCGAACGCCGCGTGCCCATGCACTACACCGAAGCCGAACTCGCTGAAGACCTCGCCTATGGCCGCGGTAATCAGTGACGCCTCGGTTCTCATCTCGATCGCATCGGCGAATCACTTGGAATTGCTGCGAAGTCTGTACGGCACCGTCATCATTCCCGGCATCGTCGCCCGTGAAATCCTTGGAGCGACCGGCCAGCTACCTGGCAGCAGCGCGGTGCACGCAGCCCTGGCACAGCAATGGATGGCCATCACCGAGCCGCAGAACCACTCTTTGATCACCGCTTTGAGCGACACGCTGGACATTGGAGAGGCTCATGCCATCGCCCTGGCCGCAGAAACTCCAGATTCACTCCTGCTCATTGATGAAACGGACGGACGCGCGGCGGCGAAGAATCTCGGCGTGCGCGTCACTGGGACCATCGGGGTTCTGATGCGCGCCAAGAAGGAAGGATACCTCGTTGCCCTGCGTCCGGTGCTGGATCAAATGATCGCCGGCACGCAGTTCCGAATCAGCCGTGAACTCTACGAGAGAACGCTGCGTGAATGCGGCGAACCTGCGTGAACAGTCACCGTTTCCATCTCACCCTCCCTTCCTAAAACAATAAAGCTTCGTCAGCGTGCGGACGAGCAGGCGGTCGCTGGCGATGGCGGGCGTGGCCATGCACATTTCGTCGAGGGAGTTTTTGTGCAGCAGCTTGTATTCGGGGCCGGCGGCGAAGACGTAGGTGTCGCCGTCTTCGCTCAGTGCGAAAATCTTTCCGTTCGCCGCCCACGGTGATGCGGTGAAGGCGGTGTTGCCCTCGGGGCGAATGCGTTGCTTGTCGTAAACCGGCCGCCCGGTGCGCGCGTCGTGACAGCTCAGGAATCCGAAGTCGAACAGCACGTAGAAGTGATCGCCATAGACGAGCGGCGACGGGTTGTAGGGCGCGGCGGTCGGCTGCGACCACGCGATAAAGGCGTTGGTCGTCTCGCCGGGCTTGAGGCTGATGTCGCCGGACGCGCCGGGCTTGATGGCGAAAACGGGCCGCGTCTTGTCGCCGACGTAGCCGGAGCAGACGTAGAGCAGGCCGAACTTCGAGAACGGCGTGGGGATGACAATGGTGGACATGCCGCCGAGTTCCCAAAGCAGTTTGCCGTCGAGGTCGTAGGAGCGGACGCGCTTGGTGCCGCAGGTGATGAGTTCAGTGCGCTGTTCGTTCTGCCAGAGGTAAGGCGTGGCCCAGTTGCTCTTCTCGTCGCGTTCGACGCGCCAAAGCTGGCGCCCGGTCTTCGCGTCGAGCGCCACGGCGAAAGACTTCTCATCGTTGTCATTCACGATGAACACCCGGCCATCGTGGATCACAGGCGAGGCGGCATGGCCCCAACCGTAGCGGGTCTTCACCGGCGGCCAGTTGGTCTGCCAGAGTTTTTTGCCCTCCTGATCGTAGCAGAAGAGACCGACGTTGCCGAAGTAGGCATAGACGCGTTCGCCGTCGGTAACGGGCGTTTCGGAGGCGTAGCTGTTCTTGATATGCAGTTGATTCGGCGGCGTGCCGCGCCGCGCTTCCTGCCGCCACAACTCGCGCCCGGATTTGAGGTCGTAACAGAGCGTCAGCCAGTGGTGCGCGCCCTTCGGTGGATCGATGTGTTCGCCACCGAAGTAGAGGCCCTTCTTGGGCGCGAGCATTTCTCCCTCGCTGACCACGGTGGTGACAAACACGCGCTCGCCCCAAACGATGGGCGCGGACCAACCGCGACCGGGCACCTCGATCTTCCACGCAACATTTTCGTTCGTGCTCCAGCGGTCGGGCAGATTCGGGTTTTCACTGACACCGAGCGCGCCGGAGCCACGAAACTGCGGCCAGTTGGTCGTGGGCGTGGCGGCCCGGGTGTTGAGCGAGACCAACATTAACGCGAGCGCGGCGACGAACGGCGTTGGGAATTTCACAGTCGGAGCTTTGGGGAGGCGCGAAATCACCGCAAGGAAAAGAGCCGCCGGTTCTCGCGTGGTTGCAGCAGGGCTACGGGTTGAGCCTTGCAGAGTCGGGGGCGCGCCATTGAACTAGCGCCGTGCCGAGATTCGCACTGCACTTTCTATTCTTCCTCTCCGGCGTCGCCGCGCTCGGCTATCAGCTCGTGTGGGCGAAAATGTTTTCCACGGGGCTGGGGCATGAGATGCCGGCGGTGCTCGCCATCATCGCAGCGTTCATGGCGGGCATGGCGTTGGGCGCGTGGGGGCTGGATCGATTCATCCCGCGCAGCGCCCGCGCCGGTCTCTGGCTGGCGGGACTGGAACTGACCATCGGCGCGTGGGCGCTGCTGGTGAGTTTCTTCATTCCGTCGGCGAACGAGTTTGCGTTGCGGCTCATCGGGCTTGCGCCGGGCGCGTTCCAACACTGGCTGGTTGCGTTCACCATTCCCGCGCTCGTGCTGCTGCCCGCGACGGCGGCAATGGGTGCGACATTGCCGGCGATGGAGAAATTTCTTTCCGCACTCGCGCCACAAAATGAATCCATCGGCAGCGTGTACTCGGCGAACACGTTCGGCGCGGTGGCGGGGACGCTGCTCACGCCGTTTGTGCTGATGCCTGCGCTGGGATTCGGCAGAACGTGCTGGGTGCTGGCGGTGGTGAATGGTCTGGCGGCTCTCGGTGCGGCCTTGCTGGCGCGGAGCGCGGACAGCCATGTCCGCGCGAACATCGGGGCCATCAATCAGAAAAATTACGAACACGCGGACTCGGCTGTCCGCGCTCCGCTTTCACAGCACCGCTTGGCCCTCACGTTGTTCTGCACCGGGCTGCTCGGCATCGCCTACGAAGTGACGGGTGTGCGCGTGCTCTCGCAAGTGCTCGAAGGCACGGTGTTCACGTACGCGGCGGTGCTCGCGATTTTTCTGCTCGGCACAGCGGCGGGCGCGGCGGCGTTTCATCGTTGGTGGCGCGACGTGGAGGTGGCGCGGCTGCACGCCAGTCTGTTGAACGCGGCGGCGGCGGCGGGCCTGCTCGGGATCATCGCGCTCGCGCGCACGCCGTTGATTTACAAATCACTCCGCACGCTCGGCGACGCACCCAGCGCCGTGCTCGGGGCGGAACTCCTCACGGCGCTGGCCGTGTTCGGCCCGGTCACGTTCTGCATGGGCGCGCTGTTCAGTCATCTGCTGGCACAAGTGCGAGCGCAACGCACCCGCATCGGCGGCGTGCTGGCGTTGAACACGCTCGGCGCGGCCGTCGCTCCGGCGCTGCTCGTCTTGGTGCTTCCTTGGGCCGGGACGAAAGTGACGCTGCTGGTCGTGTGCCTCGGCTATCTCTTGCTGGTGCTGCCGCGTCGTTGGATGAAGGCCGACGGTTTATTCAGCCTGCTCATTATTGGCGTGGTGCTTTCAAATCTGCAAATCGTTGAGACCCCGCCCGGCAGCCGCGCCATCAGTCATCGCGAAGGAATCATGGCCACGGTCGTCGTGACGGAAGACGCGCAGAGCCACCGCACCCTGCGCGTGGACAACCGCTACCAGATGGGCGGCACGGCGGCGGCGGACGCGGAGTATCGGCAGTCGCATCTGCCGTTGCTGCTGCATCCGAATCCACGACGCGCACTGTTCCTCGGCGTGGGCACCGGCATTTCGCTCGGCGCGGCGTCGCTGTATCCGCAACTCAGGGCCGACGCGGTGGAACTGGTGCCGGAGGTCGTGGATGCGATGGCGTTTTTCGAGGCGAAGAATTTTTCCGCCGCGCAGCATCCAAATTTCAAACTGCACACCGCCGACGCGCGCCGCTTCGTGCGCGTGAGCGATCAATCCTACGACGTCATCATTGCCGACCTGTTCCATCCGTATCGCGACGGCGCGGGCGCGCTCTACACGCGCGAGCATTTCGCCGCCGTGCGCCAGCGGCTCGCGACGAACGGGCTGTTCTGCCAGTGGCTGCCGCTGCATCAGCTCGACGAGCCGACGTTGCGCGTCATCGTTCACACGTTTGAAAGTGTGTTTCCGAACTGCGAGGCGTGGCTGCTGCGTTTCAATGTGGAGGTTCCCGTGGTCGCGTTGATCGGCCGTCGCGAATCTTCGGACTGGCCGACCAATCTCGTGGAGTCGCGACTGGGCGAAGCCCGTCTCGCCGGAGAACTGAAGCGGATGGCGCTGACGGATTCGCTCCGGCTCCACGGCCACTGGCTGGTCGGGGGTGAAGAGCTGAGTCGTTTTGCCGAACGCTCGCCGCTGAACACCGACGACGATCAGCGCGTGACGTTCATGGCTCCGAATCAGGCTTACCAACGCGCGCCCAAGCCGTACGCCAGCCTCCAGGCGCTGCTCGACCTCTCGGAACAAAGCCTCGGCACGGCGCGGGAGCTGACCGACGTGGAGCAACGGGGCGCATTCACCACGCGCCTCACGCGCTACCTCGCCGCGCGCAATGTCTATCTGCGAGGCTTGATGCACGACTCCGAGCAGCGGCGCGACGAGGCCCTTGACGCCTACATTGAGAGCGCGCGGTTTAGTCCCGACTTCACCACGGGCTACGCACAAGGACTGAGCATCGCGAATGTCCTCGCCGGTTCGGATCCAGCGCGGGCCAGAAAGATTCTGGAGCGGCTGATCGAAGCACAGCCCGAACGCCCGGTGGCGCGGCAGATGTTGGAGCGGCTGTTTCCGAAATGACGGGCGCTGCGCTCACGGCGTCACCGCGCGGTAGAAGCGCGTGACGTTGGTCGCGGGATTCGGATCGGCGACCAGCACGGTGCGGATGAGCGACTGCGCCGTCACGTTGCTCAACGTGAGCCACGGCGTGGCCGCGATGTTTGTCTGGAACTGTACCGCGTAACTCAGATTCGGCTGCGCCACGAACTCCAGCCGCAGCGGCGCGAGCGCGGTCACCGTCAGCCTCAGCACGCTCGCCGCGTCCGTCGGATTCGTGCCGGCGCGATACTCCTGCAAGTTCGTCATCCCGTCGCCATCGCCGTCCAGGCCTGCGTCGGCCGCGCTGCCGGGGTTCAAGTTGTAGGCGAGTTCCCACGCGTCCGGCATCCCGTCGCCGTCGGTGTCGGCGTTCGGCACCGTGAGCGTGGCGACCGAACTGGTCGCGGCCCCGAGGCTGTTCGTGACCACGAGGAAATAGTTTCCCGCGAACGCCGCCGTCACGTTGCTGCGCACCAGCGTGGCATTGGTCGCGCCCGGCAAATTCGTCCCGAAGAACCTCCATTGATACCGCAACGGCGCGCTGCCGGCGGCCACGGCGGTGAACGTGGCGTTGCTGCCCGCTGCCACGACGACGTTCGTCGGTGGCAGCGTGATGACCGGCGGGGCCGAACCCTGCGCGCCGGTCAGCGACAGCTCGAAGCTGAGATCAGAACTGCCCGGCGTGTTCTGGTGAACTTCGGCGGAAATCACGTTCACGCCCTCGACGAGCAGCGCGGGATTCACGTTCGTGGTCAGCGTGGTCGCGCCGTCGTCGGGCGCGGAGACCGGCGCGGTCGTGCCGTAGAGAATCGTTCCCGCCGGCAGATTGTCGCGGAAGATTTCCGCGCCGTTCAGATAGACCACGATGCCGTCATCGCGGCGCACGCCCAGGTTCAGGCTGATGAACGTCGCGGCATTCGTGACGCTGATCGAGCGGCGGAAATACGTGGTGTTGTATTTGTTCGCTCCATCCGGGCCGAAGCTCACCACGGTCGCCTCGTCACCATCGCCGTAGCCGAGTTGCGCCGGGCCGTTGCTCCACGTCACGTCGCTGTTTGTCGTGATCCAGGTCGTGCCCAGATCAATTCCCTTGTCGAAGAACTTCCAGATTGCGCCGTTGGGACTGAGCGTGACCGGCGTCGAGTTGTAATTCAGCACGCCGATGCTGACCACGCCGCTGGTCGCGCGCGCGTTCTGGTTGTCCGTGGCCACGGCGTAGAGCACGTGCGAGCCGAAGGGCGCGAGCGGCCAGGTGAAACTCCACGCGGGCGGCGTGGTGTCCTCGCCGAGCTTCACGCCGTTCGCGAAGAACTCGACCTTGCTCACGCTGCCGTTCGCGTCCGTGGCCATGGCGTCCAGCACCACGTTCGTGCGATTGACGAGGGCCGCGCCGTTCGTGGGATTCACCAGCGCGACTTGCGGGAGAACATTCGTGACCACCGTGATGTTCACGGGCGCGGAGGTCGTGGTGAGACCGCCGTCATTGCGCGCCACGGCGGTGAGCACGTAGGCGCCGGGCGGCACGGCGTTCCAGTTCGTGGCGAAGGGCGCGTTGGTGAACTCGGCGAACTCCGCGCCATTGGTGAAAAACTTCACGCTCGTCAGCAGTCCATCAATGTCCGACGCCGCCGCGCTGAAGGCGATGCTGGCGGGTGCGGTGAACACGGCGTTCGTCGCAGGACTGGTGATGTCAATGCGCGGCACCACCGGCCCGAGCGTGCCGGTCAGTTCCAGATCAAAACTGATGTCGCTGCTGCCCACGCCCTGCTGGTGGATTTCCACAGCCAGCACATTCGTGCCGTTGATCAGCAGCGCGGGATTCACGTTGGTCGGAATCCAGAGCGCGCCGTCATCCGTCGCGCCCACCGGCGCGAGCGTGTTGAAGGCCACGGGGCCGGGGTTCAAGTTGTCGCGCTGAATTTCCCGGCCGTTCAGATAGACCACGATGCCGTCGTCGCGCCGCACGCTGCATTGCAGGCTGAGGAAGCGGAGCGCGTTCGAGAGCACGAACGAGCGGCGGAAATAAGTCGTGATGTATTTGTTCGCGCCGTCCGGGCCGAAGCTCACGACCGTCGCCTCGTCACCATCGCCGTAGCCGAGTTGCGCCGGGCCGTTGCTCCAGGTGTTGTCGGCGTAAGTCACGTTCGTCCACGCCGTGCCGAGGTCGGTGCCCAGGTCGTAAAACTTCCACACCGAGCCGGCGGGAATCGTCGTCGTGGCCACCGGCTGGAAAATCACCACCGGCACCGGCGCGGAAATGCTCACGCCGAAATCATCGTCGCGCGCGCGGGCCGTGAGCGCGTAGGTGCCGGCGGCGGCGTTGCTCCATGTCACGGAGTACGGCGCGTTCGTATCCGTGCCAAGGCTGATGCCGTTGGCGAAAAACTCGACGTGCGTGACCGTGCCGTCCGTGTCGAAGGCGTCGGCGGTGACGGTCAGATTCGTCGGCGGAATGAACGTCGAGTTCGGCGCGGGCGCGGTGATGGCGACGACGGGCGCGGCGTTGAAGAAGTTCGTGCGGCCCGGCGTATTGCCCGAGGCGAACCAGTTCGTGGGATCGTTGCCGAACGCGCCGGTCACGAGCCGCTGCAAGGACGGGCCCGCGCCGTCCGCCGACACGGGCCACGGCAGCTTGTCGTTGTAGCGCACGGCATCAATGGCGATGTAGGGGACGCCGTTCGTGGTCGGCGTGCCGGGGCGCTGGAGTTCCAGATTCTCGCCGCTGTCCTGAAGCTGGCCCGCGAACGGTCCGATGATTTGCACCGCCGCCGCCACGTTGTATTTCGCGCGGAACACCGCCGGGTTGGTCTGCACGAGCAGCAGGAACGAGTTCGGCAGCAGCGTGAGATTGGTGGGAAACGTGTAGCCCAGTCCGTCCATCCGCCAGGTGTTCGTCAGCACGAGCGGATCGAAGAGCGCGACGTTCGTTCCGGTGAGGTTGTAAATCTCGATGAACTCGTCGAAGCCGAGATCGGGGTGATACTGGATTTCGTTGATGACCACCGGGCCGACGCGCGGGCCGGAGTTGTTCGTGCCGAGCGTGCGGGCGATCTGCGCCGGAAACAACTCATCACCCACGCTGTTCAAGTAGCGGCCGAAGCTCACGTCCTGCGCCGCCGCGCCAAAGGCCAACCCGTGGCTGTAGCCGGTCAGGTTCGTGTTCGCGTCGCCGGAGAGCAGATAAACTTCCTCACCGAACGAATCGAGCGAGAAGGAATTCGTCGCGCCCGGCACGGCGTTGAACTGCGGCTCGGTGTAGTAGAGGAAGCCGCCGGGCGGAATGACCGTGCCGTTCGGGAGACGATACTTTTTCGGCACCGTGGAATCATCGGTCAGGAACCAGCCGCCCACGTTGACCGCATTCGTCGTCGGGTTGTGAATTTCAATCGCGTCCACCAGCGGCACGACCGTGTGCGTGAGAATCTCGCTGATGACGATGCCGGGGAGGCTCGACGGCGGATCATCCGCGCCGGGCGAGCCGCCGAGGGCGCTGCTCGCGCGCCAGTTCGAGGAGGAGCTGGGCGCGGGATTCGCATTCGGATCGCGCGGCACGAGGCTGAAGCCGCCGCCGTCCGGCGCGACGGGCCACGGCGCGTTGTCGTTGTAGGTGAGCGAGAAAATTTCCGCGCCCAGCGGATGCGTGAGCGTGAGCGTCTCGCCGCTGTTGTCGAGCCGTCCGGTGTAGAGGCCGTGATAGGTCACGCCAGGATGCTTGAAATCAAAGGTCACGCCGTTGCGCACCAGCAGGAAAAACTGGCCCGGCGCGAGCGTGGTGCCGTTGGTGAACGTGAAGGTAATCCCGGCGGTGAAGTTCGCGCCGCTCAGGTCCAGCGTGGTCAGCCCGGCGTTTTTCAATTCGAGAAACTCAAACTCATCGCCACCGATGAAGCCGATGATCGGCGGGTTGAACATGATTTCCGTGACCAGCAGCCCGGAGAAATCCTGGAGCGGATAAAAATTTCCCTCGATGATCGCGCTCCACTCCGAGCCGTTGCGCACGCGCGCGCGCACTTGCCGGAAGGTGTTCACGACGATGGGCGCGGAGTAGGCAAGGGCGGCGGGGTTCAGCGCGCCGCCGGGCAGGCGCGGGTCGGTGCCGTTCAACGTGTAGTAAATCGTGCCGGCCACATTCGTCTGTGTGAGCGTGAGCGGAAAGCCCAGCGCGACCACGCCGCCCGTGGAGTTAAAACTCGGCGCGGCGATGAACGGGAACAGCGCCTTGGCCCGCAACTGCGCGATGACCGCCGCAGTGCGTCCGGGGATGAAATTGTTCCAGGTGTTCGCGACCGCGCCGAGCCAGTCGGTGCGCGTGAGCGGTGCGTCGGGCCGCTTCGAGTCGCCCCAGCGCGCGGACTCGGCCACCACGGCGCGGAACAGCTCGTTGCTGCGCTGCATGAACTGCGCGCGCACCGCCGGCACGCTGAACGCGCCGCCATCGAAGAAATGTTTCTGCACGCGGTCGGCGACCAACATGCGGAAGTCCGCGTTCGCACTGAGCTGCTGGAAGAGATACTGCGGATTGCTCTTGGGATAGCCGCCGCCCGTCACCGGATCGCCCGCCGGCCACGGCCCGGTGCGATCTTCGTTCACGTTCAACAGCGTGTGCTCGGAGTCGTGCGCGAAGAAACGGAAGCCGCCCGTGCCGAGCCGGCTGCGGCTGCCATACCAGTTGTTCGGCGCCGTGTTGCCGAGGAAGGCGGAGATGGGCGCGTCAATGTTGCCGCCGTAAAAAATATCGAGCATGTAATCAATCACGTTCGGCACCTCGAGCAGGTTCTCGAACGCGGGATTGCGCGTGCCATCCGGGTTGTTGCCCTGAACTTTTTGGTAGTCGGCGGTGCTCGCGAAACCGTTCGTCGCCTGCTGCCAGAGTTGGAACCACGCGTCCTGATTGCCATCCGTCGCGAGCACCACGTAGCCGCTTTGCGGGTCCACTTTGATCACGTCGTAGTCGTCCTTGTCGCCGCCAAAGTAGGTGGCCGCGAAGCTCGCCTCGGGCCGCTCGCAGGTGTTGTAGATGCCCCAGTACTGGCCGTTCACGTAGAGGTGATAGTAGTCGCCGCGCTCGCCCTGGTGGCCGGAGTTCAGTTGCAAATCCCGCGCCAGCACGTCGCGCATGAAATTTCCGTTGCCGTCGCCGCCGAAGCTCCACGAGTAGTTCTGGAACGTGCGCAGATCGAAGCCGTCAAACTCGTCCGCGCCGTTCTGCTTTTTGAAGAGCGGGAATTTCAATTTGCCCGCACCGTATTCCTCGCGGAAGAGCGCGCGGAAGGCGTGCTTGGGATTGTCCGTGCTGCGGCTGAACCCGCCACGAATGCGCAGGCCGAAGTTGATCTGAAATCCGTCCGCACCATCGGGGTAAATCAGTTCCAGCGACGCGGGCCGCTCCCAGGCCACGCCCGCGCCGCCGGGATTGGCGTAAATGCCGTTGCCCGGATCGAAGAGGTTCGACAGCGCGGTGACGATGGAGAAGACCGGCAGCGCCTTGAGGTCATCGCGAATCGTCGCGCCCCAGACCGCGTTGGTCACGATGTCGGGGTCCATGCCGTAGTCCACCACGTTGCCGCCCCACGTCGCAGGCCAGCCGGCGGGGGCGACGCCGTTCGCCGCCTGGTTCACGATGTCGTTCACGAAGAGGTAGGTGTGCGTGTCCACGTCGCTCGGCTGGAAGCCCGCGCGATACGCCGCCGCCCGCACGGTGAGCGTGCCGCCGATGGGAATCGGACTCGCATAGACGAAGCCGTTGCCCGGCCCCGGCGCAGTGCCGTTCGTGGTGTAATAAATCGTCGCGCCCGCCGTGGCGGAAGTGATCGTGAGCGAGAAGTTCGTGTCGTAGAAACCGCGGTCCGGATTGAACTTGGTGTCCGCAACGTAGGCCACGGAGTTGGAGCCGTTGAAGGTGCCGGGCGTGGGCGCGGCGAAATAGATGACGTTGGTCGTGTTCGTGGCGCGTGACTCCACCAACTCGGCGGCGAGGAGAAAATCCGTGCCGTTCGTCGCGTCGTTCAGTCCGTGAATCGCCAGCACGTTGGTGCCAACGCGCAGCAGGTTCATGAAGGCCGAAATGTTGATCCCTTCCGCCGTGAGCGGCGCGCTGTTCGTGCGCGCGGCGGTGGCGAGAGAGTTCCATTGCTGCGACACCGGCGCGTTGCGGCGCGCGACTTCCGTGCCGTTCAGGTAGGCGACGAAGCCGTCGTCGTATTTCATCTGGAGCGTGAGCGAGAGCGTGTTGGTGCTGGCGACGTTGAACGGCACGCGGACGTAGGCGCTCGAAGCGCGGGCGAACATCTGCGTCTTCACATCGGTGCGGATGACGCTGCTGAAACTGAAGGTGCTCCCGCCGGCCACCGGCGCGGATTTCACCGCCAGCCCGCCGCCCGCCGTGTCGCCGACGAGCCGGAAGTTCGACGGGTTGAACGCGGCGAACGCGCCCGCCGCCGCGAACATCTCCACCTCGCTGCCGCCGCCGCGCTCCCAGAAAACGAGCCGCAGCGCGTACTCGCCCGCGCTCGGAAAGTTGAACGTCGCCAGCGTGTCGCTCGCGCCGCGCAGGCAGTCGCACACGTTCACGAAACCGCCGACGGTCAGGCGGAAACCGTCGTCGCTGTTCACGCCGAAGGTGTACTGGCCCGCCGCCGGAATCGTGATCGTGGCCGTGGCCTCGGTCACAAAATCATCCGCTTCCACGCCGATGGTGAAGCCGGGGAAGGTGAAGTCGCCCGCGTAATTGCCCACGCTGCCGGTGTTGAAATAATTCACCACGTCCCGGTTCTCGACATAGACCGCCGACTGCAAACCGGGCGTGGCGATGACGTTCTCCGCATCGGCCAGCGTGTTGACCACGATGTTCGCCTTGAAATTTTTCACGGCAAAGCCGGGCACGGTGCTTTCGTAGCCCACGCCGTTCGTGCCCGCGAGCCACGCCGAGTCGCTGAAGTTGGTGGGAATCCACGAGAGTCCGAGCACGCCGTTCGTCGGCACCAGCACGCGCACCAGGGCGTTCGACTGGATGAAGCGCGTGGTGGTCACGACCTGGCCGACGCCATACGAGACGTTGTCGAACTGCTGCGGAAACGCGGGCGCGAACTGCGACGCCACGGTCACGCCGTCCGGTTTGACCAGCGCGAGAAACTCACCGCCGGAACCCAGGCTGAAGTTCGCGTGCAACGGCGAACCCGCCACCGCGCGATCCTTCGCCGAGGCGAAGACGATGAGGAAATCATTGGCCAGCAAGTTCGTCGCAGGGAACTGCCACTTGGTGAGATCGCCCGCGTCGTCGGTGAGGAACCAGCCCGCGAGATTCACCGTCGTGCCGCCGGAGTTGTAGATCTCGATCCAGTCCGAGCTTTCGTTGTCCTCGTCGAGCAGGCCGCCGTCATTCGCGGCGAGAAACTCCGAGATGAAAACGGGTTCCGCAGCGGATGCGCCCTGGGCGGCCGACAGAATGAGGAGCAGCGCCAGCATCAGGCCGACGCAGCGGATGAAAGGACGATTCGGATTCTTCATGTGCAAATTTGGATCACGGAGCGCAGTTCTCGTGTGAATGGCGCAGGAAAACAGAATCCGACGGGCGAGGCAAAGCGATTCACCAGCCCGGAGTTGTGTTGAATTTCAAACGCTTCCACACTCGCCGGGTCAAATGCACATGAGACACCACCTTGGAATTGTTCTGCTCCTGACCGGCGCGCTCCTCACCCGCGCGGCAGACACGCCCGACATCACGCCCGAAATCTACGGCGGCTGGAACGGCGGTCTCGTCATGCGCGGCGGCGATGTGAAGGCCGTGGTCGTGCCGGCGGTCGGCGGGCGCGTGCTGAATTTTTCGCTGAACGGCGAGAACATCCTCTTCGACAGCCCCGACTCGAACGGACGCACGTTGCTGAACTCGTCGAACTTTTCCGTGGGCGGTTATCAGCTCGATGTCGGGCCGGAACTGCGCGGGATTCCGAATCATCCGTGGCTCTGGCAGGGGCCGTGGGGCTGGCGCGTGCCGCGGCCGTTCACCGTTCACACGTTCAGCCAGCCGGAGCCGGCCCTCGGCGTGCAGTTGGAAAAAGAATTCGTCATCGATCCCGACTCGGGCGATCTCGGCGTCACGCAGCGGATGCGGAACATCATTTCCAACGACGTGTCGTTCTGCCTGTGGGACCGCACGCTCTGCAAGCCGGGCGGCTACGTGCTGATTCCGTTGAACAAGCGCAGCCGCTTCAAGGCGGGCTGGAGTATCCGTCAGGGAAAGCGCGTGCCGGAGTATCGTTACGAGGGCGACCGTCCGAGCGACCCGCGCGTGCGCGTGCTGGACGGCGTGCTGGTGGCGCAGGCAAAGGCGCTGCCGGAGACGCCGAACTTGAAACTCGGCGCGGACAGCGACGCAGGCTGGATCGCCTACGCGCGCGGAAAAGTTTTGTTCGTGAAATACTTCCCCGTCTTCCGCGATGGGAACTACAGCGACGGCGGCAACACCGTGGAGTTCTATGGCAGCGACCGCGTGGCCGAACTCGAACCGCTCTCGCCCGAAGTCACGATGAAGCCCGGCGAGTCGTATTCGTTCCCCGAGAAGTGGGTGCTGATCGAACTGCCGAAGGAAGTCGCCGGCTACGAACAGGCGCGCGCGCTGGTGAAGATGATTCCGAAGTCGCCATTCGCGAAGTGAGGGTGCGGCGCGCGACGCATCACATGAATCCGCTTTTGCGCCCCGAACACCTTCCGCTAACGTCCGCGCCACGCATGAACAAAGTCCGCGTCGGAATCATCGGCCTTGGCAACATCGGCAAGCACCACGCCGGTTACTTGCTCGACGGCAAAGTGCCGCGCGCGGAACTGGCCGCCGTGTGCAACACGTCTCCTGCCGCGCTCGAACCGTATGTGGGCCGCGTGCCACACCACTTCAACGGCGCCAGCGCGCTGTTCCAATCCGGCACCTGTGATGCAGTGATTATTGCCACGCCGCATTACCAGCACACCGCGCTGGGCATCGCGGCGTTGGAAGCGGGGCTGCATGTGATGGTTGAGAAGCCGATTTCCGCGCACAAAGCCGACGCCGAGCGGCTCATCGCCTGCGCACAAAAACATCCGCAGCAAATCTTCGCCGGGATGTTTCAACTGCGCGTCGAGCCGCGCTACGCGAAGATTCAGCAGCTCCTCAGCTCCGGCGAACTCGGCGCGCTCGTCCGCATCAACTGGATCATCACCGACTGGTATCGCACCGAGGCCTACTACGCGAGCGGCGGCTGGCGCGCGACGTGGCAAGGCGAGGGCGGCGGCGTGCTGCTCAACCAGTGCCTGCACCAGCTCGACGTGTTGCAATGGCTCTGCGGAATGCCGGCGCGTGTCCGCGGCTTCTGCCAGATCGGGTGCTTCCACAACATCGAGGTCGAGGACAACGTGACCTGCTACCTCGAATGGGCCAACGGCGCGACGGGCGTCTTCGTGTCCTCGACGGGCGAAGCACCAGGCACGAACCGTTTCGAGATCGTCGGCACACGCGGCAAGCTGGTGCTGGAGAACGGCAAGCTCACCTTCACGCGCAACGACGCGGACATGATCGAGTTCAGCAAAGCGGCGACCAGCGGCTTCACCAAACCCGAGACCACCACGGCGGAAGTTCCGTTCGAGAATTCACCCAACGCCCACGCCGTGCTCATGCAGAATTTCACAGACGCCATCCTCGATGGCACCCCGCTCATCGCGCCCGGCGCGGACGGCCTCGGCTCCGTGGAACTCGCCAACGTGCTCCTCTACTCCTCGCTCCTCGACGCCC
Organism: Pedosphaera sp.; assembly: GCA_031380445.1. Lineage (GTDB taxonomy): Bacteria > Verrucomicrobiota > Verrucomicrobiia > Limisphaerales > SIBH01 > JANNGC01. The sequence continues at coordinate 5,189 of JANNGC010000494.1, read as the reverse complement.
CCGTGAAACTCCCGATGGACGGTGCGGCCTGGGAGGCCAAGCTCAACGAGCTCATCGCGAACTCGAAGCTGAAAAAGAAAGTCGTGAAGATCGCGAACGATGATTTCACGAAGTCATTTCATCGGTGACCGCAGGCTTGGACTACAGCAGCCTCTTCGCACGCTTTAGCCATACGCGGTTGCGCTGGCGGTCGAAGGCCGGCGCGTGGGCGTCGGTGTCAATGACTTCGCGGAGTTGCTCACGGGCTTTTTCCTTCTCCCCTTTCGCCAGGTAAAGTTCGGCGAGCTGCACGCGGGCGCGCGAGTAGGAATAATGCGCGAGCACGCGCTGCCAGAGCTGGATGGCCACGTCCGGCTGGCCGAGCGCGGTGGCGGTTTCAGCGAGAGCCATGAGCGTATGGCCGTAATCATGTTTCTCATCCTCTTTCGCGACGCTTTCCAGCAGGGGCAGCGCCTCGGCGGGCTTCTTCTGGCGGAGCAGGCACTGGCCGAGATGCGCGCGGGCGTCGCGGTCAGAGGCATCGCGTTCGAGCGAGGCGCGGTAGTGTTTCTCGGCGAGCGCGAGTTTGCCGCGTTGGAAGTATATGTCGCCGAGTTGCAGATGATGATGCGGCTTGTCGAGGTGATGAATCTGCGCCTGGAGTTCCTTGATGCGCCGCCGCGAGTGCGCGCCGGGCAGCTCGAAGCCGCGCGTGGCCAGTCCGCCCTCGGCGCGATAGACCATGAAGAAATACATCAGCGCGCTGAACACGGAGAAGAAGAGGATGAAGAAAGCCCACAGCCATTCGCGGCGGCGCACCGCGTCAATGCCCATCCAGAGCTGGAAGATCAGGCCGGCCAGCAGAAAAGGCGAACTCAGGACGAATTTCAGATACGAGCCGTCCCCGGTAAGCACGTCGAGCATGACGGCGGTTTAGACGAAAAACTTTTCTCGGGCAAGGCCGCTTGCGTAGGCTTCCGCGCATGTCGGAAATCAAAGGCCGCGTCGTGTCATTGCATTTGCATCCTGAGAAATCGGGCGAACCGCTGCGCGCGGTCGAGCAAATCGAAGTCGTCGAGCAGAAGGGCATTCGCGGGAATGGACGTTACTTCGGTCGCCACAGCCGCAGCACCGGCGAGCCGAGCAAGCGCCAGGTCACGCTCATGGAACGCGAGCAAATCTCCGCGCACGCCACGACACTCGGCCTGGAAACCATTGCCCCCGGCGCGGTGCGCTCGAACATCGAGACGCTCGGCGTCAACCTCATCGAACTCCTCGGCCGCGAAGTGCGCGTCGGCGAAGCCACGCTGCTCTTCTACGAGGCGCGCCTGCCCTGCGAGAAGATGGACCGGCTCTGCGAAGGCTTGCGCGGGCTGATGGAGAACAACCGGCAAGGCGTGCTGGCACAAGTCCTTCGTGGTGGAGTCATCCGCGTGGGGGACGAGATCACGGTCGAGTGATTTTGGCTGGGCCAGAATTGACCACGGAAAACACGGAAAGGGATTTTCAGCCTTCGGCCCTTGCGTGTTTTCTGTGTCTTCCGTGGTTCCTATCCTGATGAACTTTTATTGAAAGTGGTGCCAGAGGCAGGAATTGAACCTGCGACCAAAGGCTTATGAGTCCTCTGCTCTACCCCTGAGCTACTCTGGCAACCAATGGGCCGGGATATTTCGTGAACCTTTCGCCTGCTGTCAAACGGTTTGCTGGGCGACCTGCCCCGCCCGGCCCAAGTGCGCCCTTGCGCGGTGCGTGAAGTGAATGCAAAACAACCGGCGCAAAATGGAACGAGCCGGATGGAATCACCTCCTCGCCATACCAACCGCACGGCGCGTGGTCTGGCTGGCGCTGCTTTGCCTGTCCTTGATTTCCACGCAGGCCGCCACGCTCACCGCGTCCGTGGATCGTCCGGTCCTCGTGCTCGGCGAGACGGTCACGTATTCGCTGGTCTTCAACGGCGGGCAGGTCGGACAGCCCACGCTGCCGGCCATTCCGAATTTCCGCGTCATGGGGCAAGGCTTCTCACGCGGCGGGACGCAAACAACCTTCTCCTATCAGCTCGCACCCGCCGTCGTCGGTGATTTCACCATCCCGGCCATGCAGTTCAACGCTGGCGGCGAGGTGCTCCGCACGCAGCCCATTCAAATCAAAATCGTCCAGCCCGGCACCGCCATCACCGCGCCCGGCGCGGCGGCTCCGGCGGCGTTGGTTCAACTGGTTTTGCCGAAGCGGCAGCTTTTCGTGGGCGAAGTTTCCGAGGTCGAGGTGCAGGTTTATTTTCAGGAGGCCACCATCCGGCAGTATCCGCAACTGCCGCTCGACGCCGGCATCACCGGCGGCAAATGGCTCAAGCACACGGAGTCGCGCGTGCAACTGAGCAATCAGATTTACATCTTGGTCTCCTTCAAGCAGCCCTTCACGCCGGTGAAGGCCGGACTCGTCACCGTCGGTCCGGCCACGGCGGCGATTTTCGTGCCGGACAAGACGCGGCAGGGAAATTTCTTCTTCGGCCGACCGGAAAACGAAATGCGGCTGGCCACCGAGCAGGCGACGATTCAAGTCCTGCCCGTCCCCACGCAGAACATGCCGCCGACCTACGCGGGCGCGGTGGGAAGTTTCACGATGTCGCTGCTCGCCGCGCCCACGAATCTCGCCGTCGGCGACCCCATCACCGTGCGCGTGAAGATTGCCGGGCGCGGCGCGCTCGACGCCGTGCGCCTGCCGCCCCAGCCGGACTGGAGCGAGTTCAAGACGTATCCGGCCACGAGCGCGATTGAGTCCGGCGATCCGAACAACAACAGCGGCACGAAAAATTTCGAGCAGGTCGTGATTCCGGAACGCGCCGGGATCAAGGCGCTGCCGGCCTTCGCATTTTCCTTCTTCGATCCGGATCAAAAACAATTCCGCACGCTGACCGCTCCGGCGATTCCGCTAACCGTCAGCGCGTCCGTCGGCGGCACGGTGGCCATGCCGAGCCTGCCTGGTGCGAGCAACGCCGCGCCTGCGCAGCCTGCGTCCGACCTCGCGCACATCAAGCCGCATCTCGGCGCGGCGTCCGTGAGCGCGCCGCTGCTCACGCGTCCGTGGTTTCTCGGCGTGCAGGTGCTGCCGCCCGCGCTGTGGCTCAGCCTGTTCATCTGGCGCAAGCGGGCCGAGCGTCTGGCGAACGATCCGAAGGCGCGCCGTCGCGCGGAAGTCATGCAGAAGTTGCGCGCGGGTCTGGTCGAGTTGCGCGAGCACGCTGCCGCGAAAAATTCCGACTCGTTCTTCGGCACCGTCACGCGCTGCTTGCAGGAACAGATTGGCGAGTGCCTGGACGTGCCGGCGAATTCCATCACCGAGGTTGTGGTCGCGGAGCGCCTTCGTCCCGCCGGAGCGCCCGAGGAATTGTGCGCCACGATTCAGGCGTTGTTTCAGCAGTGCAATCTCGCCCGCTACGCGCCGGTGAAATCGAGCGAGGAACTCTCCGCCGTCGCGCCGGAGTTGGAGAAGGCGCTGCGCGGATTGCAGGAATGGAGGAAGTCGTGAGCGCCCCGACGCAGCGTCCCGGAGCGCGGCCCCGCCTGCGGGGCCGCTTCACCGCCCGCATGTCGGCAGGCTCGTCCTCAATCCTGAAAGGATTGAAATCATCCAGCCCAGGGTTGCGCGTCCGTCGCGCTACCCTGGGAAATGTGTCCCCAAGGTTTTCCTCAACCCTGAAGGGGTTGCATCACCACCCGGCGGAAATGTCGCCACACGATGCAACTCTTTCAGAGTTGAGAACCTCATCACACCGACCACCCAGCGTAGCGTCTCGGCGACGCAACGCTGGGCTGAATTATCGAATCCTTTCAGGATTCCAAGACGGGCGGCAAAAGACAGATGGAGGGACTAAACCTGAAGCCCAGACTCTTGACGTGCTTGGTCTCCATCAGATTGTAGCGCGCATCGCGGCGCTTTTGATTTTCTTCGCCGCACTGTTCACCACCCGCGCCGCCGATTCTCCCACCGCCTTCGATCAGGCCAACCGCCTCTACGAGCAGGGGAAATTTTCCGAGGCGGTGTCCGCTTACGAAGCCTTCGCGCTCACCAATCCGCCCACGGCCAGCGTGTGGTTCAATCTCGGCAACGCGGCCTACAAGTCCGGCCAGTTGGGCCGCGCCATCGCCGCCTACCGGCTTGCCGAACGGCTCACGCCGCGCGACGCCGCGCTGCGGGCCAACCTGCAATTCGTGCGGGGAAAAATTTACAGCGACGAACGCACGCGCGTGCCGCTCGCGAAATCCCTCGTGCGCCTCGCCACGCTGAACGAGTGGACCGTGCTGACCGTGGCCGCGTTCTGGGCCATGTGCTTCGTCCTCGCCACGGGCGAATGGACGCGCCGCCGTTACTTCAAGACCGCCGCCACGCTGTTCGCGCTGACGCTGCTGGCGGGCGCGGGATTGCTGGCGTCTCTGCGCGATCAGCGGAGCGGCGAGGCCGTCGTGGTCGCGCGCGAAGTCACGGCGCGCTTCGGTCCGCTGGACGAATCGCAGGCCGCGTTCCAGTTGCGCGACGGCGCGGAGGCGCAGGTGCTCGACGCGAAAGGCGTGTGGATTCAAGTGCGCGACGCGGAGCAGCGCATCGGCTGGGTGCGGCTCGGGGAAGTGATTGTGCTGCCGCAAATCGGGACGCGATAGCCCAGTTAGATTTGCGCATCGTTAGGCCGCGTTGGGACGTGTGAACGCATAAACTCCAAGGAAAATAACACCACGGCAAGCAAAGCAAGCAGCGCCTCGAATACAAGAATCTGCCATCCATCAAGTGCTATCGGGCCGAGATGAAGAATGAAGCCAGTCGTCCGCTCACGGCCGAGGCTACGGAGTGTGGGCAAGGTCACCAAGCGAAAGACTGAGATGACATGCACGGCGAAACAAAAAGCGATCCCGAAACTCAGCAGTCCACCAACAGCGCGCAAGATCGTCATAACTTATGAAGCGGCTTAATGACCCAAGTTAGCCCGCGTCGCCATGTTTTCCTTTTGCTCGTCGCCGCAACTCCGAAATGTTTCGGAAGACTGCGCGGAAGATACAGAACTGCGCCCAAGCAACCAATCCAAGCGCGAGGCACACGCCCCACGCCGGGCCGGACCATCGGCGGTGAAACAAACCGACCGATGCGAGGCACCCAAGCATCGACAGCGCGATCAGTGTCCCAAAGACGCTCTCGAACAACAACGTGCGGCGGCTCTGCGA
>JANNGC010000472.1:0-3618 GCA_031380445.1 Pedosphaera sp. | reverse complement strand
GTTCAAGGATTGAGAGGCAGTTTCTAAAACTAACGACACCATGAAAACTCACCTCACACTCCTGACCCTCGCGGTCGCTTCACTCTCGGCCCTTGCGGCGGATGTCACCGGTACTTGGAAGGCCGAGTTCGAGACGCAGCGCGGTTTGCAGAAATACACTTTCACGCTCAAGCAGGACGGCGCGACCGTCACCGGCAAGGCCAGCGTGGAAACGGCCGACCAGAAGCGCGACGCCGAATTCAAGGACGGCAAGGTGGACGGCGACACGGTCACGTTTGTCGAGCCGCTGAAAATCCAGGACAACGAGATCAACATCACCTACACCGGTAAAATTTCGGGCAATGAAATTAAGTTCACGCGCAAGGTCGGCGACTTTGGTTCTTCCGAAGCCACGGCCAAGCGCGATGGCGCAGCGCCACCCGCCGCCGGCCAGCGCGGCCCGGGCGGTCGCGGTAGTCGCGGCGGATTTGGTGGACCGATTGAATTGAAGCCAGATGACAAACCCGCCTTTCCGTCCGTGCCGGAAGGCTACGACAAGGCGCGCGACGGCATCGCAAAGGGAAAGCTGGAGATGGTCGAGTACGACTCCAAGTCCGTCGGCAACAAACGCAAGGCGCTGGTCTATACGCCGCCCGGCTATTCGGCTGATATGAAATATCCTGTGCTCTATCTCCTGCACGGCATCGGCGGTGACGAGGAGGAATGGCGGCGCGGCGGCCAGCCCAACGTCATTCTCGACAACCTCATCGCGGACAAGAAGTCCGTGCCCATGATCATCGTCATGCCCAACGGACGCGCGCAGACGGATGACCGGCCCGGCCCCAACGCGATGGGGACTGCGCCTGCTTTCGGCAAGTTTGACAAGGATTTGATCGGCGACCTCATCCCGTTCATCGAAGCGAAGTATTCCGTGATCAAGGATCGTGAGAGCCGCGCCCTCGCGGGACTTTCAATGGGCGGCGGCCAGTCGCTCAACTTCGGTCTCGGCAACCTCGACACCTTCGCCTGGGTCGGCGGCTTCTCCTCCGCGCCGAACACAAAGCTGGCGGCGGAACTCGTGCCCGATCCCGAGAAGGCGACGAAACAATTGAAACTGCTCTATGTCTCGTGCGGCAACAAAGACGGCCTGATTCGCATCAGCCAGAACGTCCACGGCTACCTGAAGGAGAAGAACGTCCCGCACATCTGGCACGTGGATGATCACGCCCACGATTTCCAGCACTGGAAGAAGGCGCTCTACCAGTTCTCCCAACTGATTTTCAAACCGACGGCGAAGCCGTAGCCTTTTCAAACAACCACGAATGAACACGAATCTGGGAGGCGCCAGTGACACGCGTATGCATGCGTGTTCATTCGTGGTTTCCAACAATTCCTTCGCTCTGCTGATTCTCGCATGAAGACACTGAAACAAATCCTGACCCTCACGACGCTGGGCCTGATGGTCCTCAACACCTTCGCGGCCGACGTGCCGGGTCGTCCGCTCCACGTTCTTTATCTCGGACCAGTCAGCGCTGGCGGTGGCGCTAGGGGCGGCGGCTTCGGCGGCTCGCGGACGAACTACGTTTATCTGCCCGGCCAGACGCTGGCGCCCGAGGCGATTTACTTCAATCATCGCGCCGATGTCACCACTCTCACCGACAGCTACCTGAAGCACTTCGATGCGGTGGTGCAGGTGTTGCCGGACGCCGACATCGGCGCGGCCCAGCAGAAGGTGCTCGACGGTTTCAAGAGCGCGGGCAAGGGGCTAATCAAATACACCGATGGCCAGCGTCCGGCGGATGGAGTTCTCCGCGACGCTGTGCTCGGTGCGATCAGCAAGAAGGCGAAGTCAGATTGGGAAGCTTCGATCGCCGCGCGTCCGTCGTTGGCGCGTCTGCCCGGCGAGGTGCCGAACTACGAGCGCCGAGCCGAGCCGGTGAAATATCAGTCGCCGCTCTCGCCGAAGGATTCCATGCGTTACACGCAGGTGCCGGCGGATTTTGATCTGCAACTCTTCGCTGCGGAACCGGACATCGTGAAGCCCATCTACATGGCTTGGGACGAGCGCGGTCGCGCGTGGGTCGTTGAGGCTCGGGATTATCCTCACGGTCTCGTGGCCGAAGGCGAACCGGGCCATGACAGCATCAAGATTTGCGAGGACACCGATGGCGACGGCAAAGCCGACAAGTTCACCGTCTTCGCCGACAAGCTGAACCTCGCCACGTCGCTCGTGTTCGTGAACGGCGGCATCCTCGTTTCGGAAGCGCGCCACATGCTGTTCCTCAAGGACACCGATGGCGACGGCAAGGCCGACGTGCGCCAGGCCATTCTGCCCGGCTGGGGCACCGGCGACACGCACGCCCAGCAGAGCAATCTCGGTCGCGGCTTCGACAACTGGCTCTACGGCGCGGTCGGCTACTCGAACTTCAGGGGCACCGTTGGCGGCAAGGATCTCCAGTTCGGCCAAGGCGTCTATCGTTTCAAGGCGGATGGTTCCGTGCTGGAGTTTCTCCATCAGTACAACAACAACACCTGGGGCTTTGGCCTGAACGAACACGGCGATGTCTTCGGCTCGACCGCCAATGGCCACCCGACGTTCTACGGCTACCTGTCCGCGCACATTCTGAATCCGACGCAACCGGGCGCCGGACGGCGCGGAGGAGCAGGAGGAGGTGGCGGCGGCGGTGCCGGTGGCGGCGGATTTCGTCCCGGGTTCCGGCTTGATGACAAGCCAGGTGACGCACCTGCTGCGCCGACTGCTACTGTTCGCCGGCTTGCCTCCGCCAAGTCGCTCGCGCCCGGCATGAGGATGCATCCGAATACGCCGAACGTCCGCATGGTGGACAACTTCGGCGGCTACACCGCCGCAGCGGGACACGCCTTCATGGTCAGCGACGCGTTGCCTCCGCGTCTGCAAGGCAAGGCGCTCGTCACAGAGCCGACCGCGAAGTTGATCGGCATCATGGATATTCAACCCGACGGCGGCGGCTACAAGGCCAGCGACGGCGGCAATCTCCTCGCCAGCACCGACGAATGGATGTCGCCCATCTTCGCCGACGTCGGCCCGGACGGCGCGGTCTGGGTGATTGATTTCTACAGCTTCATCATCCAGCACAACCCGACGCCGAGCGTTCAGTCCGCAGGCGTCCAGGCCACCACCGGGCGTGGCGGTGCCTACCAAACGGAAAATAATCTGCGCGACAAATCTCATGGCCGCATCTATCGCGTCGTCTGGAAGGACGGTCCGCGAAGCTCCATCAAGTCTCTCTCCAAGGCGAAGCCCGCCGAGCTCGTGGCGGCGCTCGACAGCGGCAACCAGTTCTGGTGCCTCACGGCGCAGGGCCTGATCGTGGACAACAAGTTGACGGACGCGGCTCCCGCGTTGAAGAAGCGCGTGCGCTCCGCGACCGGTGGCAAGGGCGCGATTCACGCGCTCTGGTCGCTCGAAGGCATTGGCGCGCTCGACAAGGACACGCATCAGGCCGCGCTCCTCTCCAAGGATCCGGCGCTGCGTCGCAACGCCGTTCGCGCGCTTCCAGCAAACGAGGCGGGCCGCCAGTTGTTCTTCAGCAGTTCAGTCGTCCAAGATCCCGATCTGATCACGCGTCAGGTCGCGCTGGCGAAGCTCGTGGAGTTCCC
>JANNGC010000445.1:0-2037 GCA_031380445.1 Pedosphaera sp. | reverse complement strand
ACGGACGCCGAACGCTCGCGCCACGTCCGCAAACAGGTGAAGCAAATCCTGAACTCGCGCGGTGAGTGGGAACTGATGCCCGCCTTGCGCGAGGTCAAGCTACGCGACATCCGCGTGATGGAACCGCTGGCGGAGAGCGCGGTGAATTTGTTGAAGCTGCGCGGGGGGCAAAATGACGAAGCACGAATGACGAATGGAGGCGAGAGTGCGCCCGACGGCAGGGAACTCCATTCGTCATTCGTCATTCGTCATTCCCCCGCCCTGTCCTCTCCCGAGGCTCTGGAGAAAGTTGGTCAGGGCTTGCTCTGCGTGGTGAGCGAGGAAGCCGGGCAGAAGATTTATGGCCGCGCCTCCACCGTGGCCGAGCGCGCGGCGAACGACCAAATCATCCTCGTGAAATGGGTGCGCCGGCTCATCAACTGGCACGGACGCGACATCACGACGGCGTTGTGGAAGGACAAAGTCGCGCCGCTCGTGGAGAAGCATCTCGCTGCGAAGCACACGCCGGTCGTGCGCTTCGAGGATGACGATTACAAAATTCTCGCCGTGGTCAGTCTCGCGGACCTGACGCTGCGCGTTCCGGTGGACGCGCACGGTGTGGCGCTGTGGCATCCGGTCGAGCGCGAGGTTGCGCCCGCCGATTGCGCGCGCTGCGCGCTCGTGTCCGTCTGTCAGAAACTTCCCAGCGGCACTGGCGTGGCCATGCTCTGGCGGCGGCTCGGTCTCGTGGACGCGGCGGGCGTGCCGACGCGACGCGGGCGCATCGTGAGCTTTTTTTCGCAAGGCGACGGTCTCGCGGTGGCCGCGTCGCTGGAAGACTTGAGTTACCCGCTCGACGAAATGATTTACGACCTCGCGAATCTCGACGCGGGTTTTCGTTTCGCGAAGGACGAGAACCGCTGGGGCGGTCGGCTGGCGATGAACTGCCAGCGCGTCTTCGGCGTGCAGAACATTCCCGGCTACTTGGAGAACGGCGTGCCGCCGAGCTACGGCTGGGGCGCGGCGGAAGTGGTGCAGAGCGTTCACAAAGACCCGATGAGCAAGTCGCGCTGGGTCACGGAATTTCTCGGCACGGGCGACATTGATCGGGTCATCATCGAATGGCGCTCGACGCTGCGCCGCATTGCGAATTCGCCGACTCTCGAATGGGCGCGCTGGACCTCGCTGCAAAAGCTCGCGCAGACGATTCTCCACGAAACGGAATCGCCAACGGACACGAATTTGCCGCCGCTGGAGTACAGCCAGGCCAGGCGCGTGGATCACCAACTGGTTTTCCGACGGCACTGACGGACGCGCAAAGAGCTTGGTTCTGGCTGCGCTTGGATTATTTTCGGAGCGGCTTATGAAATACAATCAACTGGGCAGGACCGGCTGGGCGGTTTCCGAGATTGGCTATGGCGCGGCGCCGCTGGGTGGCGCTTATGGCTCCTTCGATGAAGGGGAGGCCATCCTTAGTGTTCAGACCGCGCTCGATCTGGGCGTCAACTTTTTTGATGTCTCACCCTATTACGGGTCCACCCGCGCAGAAACCCTCCTCGGCCAGGCGTTCGAGGGAACTGCCCGCGACCGGTTTTATCTCGCCACCAAAGTGGGACGTTACGGCCACACGGAAAAGGATTTTGATTTCTCGGCCGCGCGCGTCACGCGCAGCGTGGAGGAAAGCCTGCAACGCCTCGGGGTCAGCCACCTTGATTTGATTCAGTGCCATGACATCGAGTTCGTTGCGCTGCGGCAGGTGATCGACGAAGCCCTTCCGGCGCTGGAAAAGCTCAAAGCGCAAGGCAAGGTGCGCGCCGTCGGCATCACCGGACTGCCGCTGAAGATATTCCGCGTGGTGCTGGCCGAGGCGCGCGTCGATACCATTCTCTCCTATTGCCACCATTGCTTGAACGACACGTCGCTGCGGAGTTTGATTCCGCTGCTGCAGGCTCAAGCGGTCGCAAAAGTCGACATAGGCGGCCTGCAGTGCGTCGCGCCACAGGCAATGCGCCGCGGTCGGGGTCGGGCTGCCCATGAACCCCGCGGGTAGTGGCGGGC
>JANNGC010000418.1:0-11063 GCA_031380445.1 Pedosphaera sp. | reverse complement strand
GTGAAGGAAGAAAGCGGCCTGGTCTGGGTGCGCGTTTATCCCACGGACAAGACGCGCAACGGGGAATTTGCCCGGGCCGTGGCCGAAGCCGTCACCTCGTCCGGTTGGAAGTTCGAGGAACTGCACACCGAGGAAGGTCGGCTCGATGAGGTGTTCCGCCGCATCACGCTGCCGGACACGGCCGGTAATAAATGACGAATTCCGAATGACTAATTACCAAAGAATTCCCAAGTCCGAAGTTTCAATGCGAATCACGGCCGCCCGACGCCCGGTTTCGGATTTCGGGCTTCCCCCGTCATTCGTCATTCGTCATTCGTCATTTGCCCAAGCCATCACACTTTCATGAACGATTCATTGCGCCACATCTGCACCATCGCCAAGCGCGAGCTGACCGGCTACTTCGCGTCGCCCGTCGCCTACGTGGTCATCGTCATCTTCCTGCTGCTGATGGGCTTCTTCACCTTCATGCTCGGCGGGTTTTTCCGCGCGGGTGAAGCGTCGCTCCAGTTCAGTTTCTTCCGCTGGCATCCGTGGCTCTACCTGTTCCTCGTGCCGGCGGTCGGCATGAGGTTGTGGGCGGAAGAACGGCGGCAAGGCACTTTGGAATTGCTCCTCACCATGCCGATCACCGCGTGGCAGGCCATCGTCGGAAAATTTCTCGCGTCCTGGCTGTTCCTCATCATCGCGCTGGCGCTGACGTTTCCCGTGGTCATGACAATCAGCTACCTCGGCGATCCGGACGCGGGCGCGGTGTTCTCCGGCTACGTCGGCAGCGCGCTGCTCGCGGGCGCGTATCTGGCGGTGACGTGCTTCACCTCGGCGCTCACGCGCAACCAAGTCATCAGCTTCATTCTCTCCGTGGTAATTTGCTTCTTCCTCATTCTCTGCGGATGGGAACCCGTCACGGACATGCTGGTGAACTTCTCTCCGGCGCTGACCAAACTCGTCGCGAGCTTCAGCGTGATGCCGCACTTCGCCGGTTTTCAGAAGGGCGTGATTGATTCGCGCGACCTGCTGTATTTCCTGTCGTTGATTGGCTTCGCGCTGTTCTGCAACGGCGTGGTCATCCGCAACCTCCGCGCTGGCTGATTATGGGCAAGAACGCAAAACGTCGGAAGGAAGCGAAGCTGCAAGAGAAGCTGAAGCGCGCCGGCGCGGGCCACGAGCACTGCCACCATGAAGGGTGCGGTCATCATCACCACGAACATGCGACGCCCTCGAATGCTGCCGTGACCATTCCCAAAGAGCTTCTCGAAATTTCAACTGACCGATGAAACAGAAAAAAACTGAAACACTGTTGTACTCCGCCGTCGGCGTCGCCGTGATGTTCGTCGTGGTCGTCGCGATCAATCTTATCGGCAACGCCGCCAAGGTGCGCGCCGATCTCACGGAAGGAAAACTCTACACGCTCTCGACCGGCACGAAGGCGATTCTCAAGAAGGTCGATTCACCGGTCGAGGTGCGCTTCTACTTCTCGCAAAGCGAGACGCGCGTGCCGTCGCAAATCCGCACTTACGCCGCCGAGGTGGAAGACTTGCTGGAAGAATTCCGCGACGCGTCCGGCGGGAAAATCCGCGTGCGCAAAATTGATCCAAAGCCCGACAGCGATGCTGAAGAAGCCGCGCAGGCCGACGGCATCGAAGGCCAGCCGGCCGGGCCGTTAGGTGAAAACTTTTACTTCGGCCTCGTCATCAGCCTCGATCCGGAAAAGGTGCCAGTGGCGCTGCAACTCGAACGCGAACGCCTGCTCGAATACGACATCGCCCGCGCCGTCGGCCAGGTCATCAGCACGAACAAACCGCTGGTGGGCGTGATGACGGCGCTGCCGATGTTCGGGCAGCCGGCCAATCCGATGATGCAGCGCATGGGCCAGCCTGGCGGCGGCCAGCGCCCGTGGGTTTTCGTCCAGGAACTCAAACGTGATTACAACGTCCGGCAGGTGCCGATGGACGCGGACAAGATCGACGACGACATCCAGGTGCTGATCGTGGCGCATCCGAAGAACATCACGGAGAAGGCGCAGTTCGCGATTGATCAGTTCGTGCTGCGCGGCGGCAAACTGCTCGCGCTGCTCGATGCGATGGGCTTCCTCGACCGCGAACAGCAGCAGCCGAACAATCCATTGGCGGGCATGATGCCGGGCGCAGGTTCCACGCTGCCGAAACTGTTGACCGCGTGGGGCGTGACGTTCGACACGACGAAGGTGGTCGCGGACCGCTCCTTCACCAAAAAGCTGTCGTTCAATCAGCAGGAGCCGCCGCAGGATCGTCCGACGTTTCTCTTCATCAATCCCGAAGGCATCAACAAAGAGGACGCGCTGACGGGGCAGTTGGACAATCTGCTCTTCCCCGAAGCGGGAGCGTTCGGCGGCACGCCCGCCACCGGACTCGAACAGACCGTGCTCCTGCACACGACGAAAGATTCCGAACTGGTGGACGGCATGACCGCGCGCTTCTCGCCGTCGAAGACGATGAACGAATTCAAGCGCTCGGACAAAGAGCATCCGCTGGCGGTCCGCTTGAAGGGCAAATTCAAAACGGGTTTCCCGGAAGGCAAGCCGGCGTCACCACCTGCGGAAGGCGAGGAAAAGAAAGATGAGAAGAAGCCGGCGGACACGGCGCTGAAAGAATCCAAGACTGACGGCGTGGTCATTCTCGTGGGCGACGCGGATTTCATTTACGACATCATTTCGTTCGACCAGCAGATGCTGCAATTCGGCGTGGCGAATCCCGCGAACGGCAACTTCGCCTTCGCGCAGAACATGATCGAGCAGTTGTCCGGCGACGTGAACCTCGTCGGCACGCGGTCGCGTGGGGCGTTGCGCCGGCCGTTCACCGTGGTGCAGAAGATGCAGGTGGAGGCGCAGGATGAGTTCCGCGAAAAAATTGTGAAATTGAACGGCGAGCGCGAAGCGGCGCAGGCCAAGCTGCGCGAGCTTCAGGGCAAGAAGGAGCCCGGCCAAAGGCTCATCGCGTCGCCGGAGCAGATGGCGGAGATCAAGGCGCAGGAAAAGCGCGAGCGCGAAATCGGCCGCGAGATTCGGGACATCAACAAGCGCCTGCGCGAGCGCACCGAGTCGCTGGAGAACAAGGTGAAGTGGGGCAACATTGCGGGCGTTCCTGCGCTGGTCGCTGCCGCCGGAATTTTCTTGGCCCTCATTCGCAAGCAACGCACCAAGGCACAGTGAGCAGTTGCATGTTGAAAGTTGAAGGTTGCAGGTTGGACACCGCCCGCCGGGCCGACGCGCACCGAGCTTTCAACCTGCAACTTTCAACTTTCAACCTTCAACCCCTTTGAAACCATGAACCGCAAGCAACTCACACTCTTGATCGTTCTCGGGGCCGTCCTCGGCGGCCTCGGCTACGTCGTTTATCAAAAGAAGCAGTCCGGCTATGAGCGCGGCACGGCCAGCGAGAGCGGGCAGAAAGTTCTCAGCGGCGTGCCGGACAGCGCGATTCGCGACGTGGCGCAGATCACGCTCAAGCAGGGCCCGAGCGAAGTGACGCTCGCGGTCGCGAACGGCGGCTGGACGGTGAAGGAACGCGGTGGCTATCCCGCGAATTTTAACAACATCAGCGACCTGGTGAAGAAGCTGTGGGACTTGAAGGTCACGCGCGCGGTCGAGGTCGGCCCCTCGCGCCTGCCGGTGCTCAAGCTGACGAAGGCGGATGGCACGCTCGTGGAGTTGAAGGACGACAAAGGCAAATCCATTGCGGCGCTCACGCTCGGCGCGCAGCAGGCGTCGAAGGCGGCGCAGGAAGATTCGCAGTTTGGCGGCGGCTCGTTTCCGAATAGCCGTTACGTCATGCGCGGCGACGACGTGAAAACGGTGGCGCTGGTCAGCGATCCGTTGAACATCGAGACCGCGCCGGAGAACTGGCTGAACAAGGACTGGTTCAAGGTGGAGCGCATCAAATCCGTGGCCGTGGTCTTCCCGAATGCGACGAACAACTGGAAGCTCGTGCGCGAGACGGACGGCGCAGAATGGAAGTTTGCCGCGACCAACGCCGTGGAAATCCTCGACGGCAGCAAGACGGGCGCGTTGAACAATCTGCTGGGTTCGGCTTCGTTCAACGACGTGCTGGCCGACGCGAAACCGGAGACGACCGGACTCGACAAGCCGATTGTCGCCACGCTGGAGACGCTGGATGGATTCACCTACGTCATCAAAATCGGCAAGGCCATCGGCGACGCGGAGGGCGGCAATCACGCTTTCCAGATGAGCGTGAGCGCAAACTTTCCGAAGGAGCGCGCGCCGGGGAAAGACGAGAAGCCCGAGGACAAGAAGAAGCTGGATGAGACGTTCACCGCGCAGCAAAAGCCGTTGCAGGAAAAGCTGGCGAGCGAGAAGAAGTTCGAGAACTGGACCTACACCGTGCCGAAGTGGAACCTCGAAACCTTGCTCAAGGAACGCAAAGACTTCCTCGCCGAGAAGAAAGACGAAGCGAAGAAGATTGAGGCGAAGCCGCCGGGTGCGCCGTAGCGCGGTTCTTCAATCCTGAAAGGATTGAATCATCAAGCCCAGGGTTGCCGAGTCCGCGAGGCTACCCTGGGTTGAGGTTCTAAATAATTTCCCAACTCTGAAAGAGTTGCATCACAGCACCCTCCACCAGCCCTTGATGCAACTCTTTCAGAGTTCATGACTTCATTCACACCGCTACCCAGCGTAGCGTCTCGGCGACGCAACGCTGGGCTGGATTATCTGAATCCTTTCAGGATTCAACATCGGCGGAGAGTGATTCGGCCATCGGCAAGCATAAGGGTGACGAAACTTCCCCCAGGCTCGCCAGCCAGCATTGCCCCGCCCCGCCCTGCCCCGTAGCCTTGCGCCATGCACTCTCGCTCCCTCATTTGCGCCCTGATGGTTTGGCCGCTGGCGTTCTTCGCCGCCGAGCCTTCCACCAATCTCTACGAGCGCCGCGCCGCCCACGATCCGAACGGCATCGGCCTGTTCTACATGGGCCGCGAGATCGCGCATGTCATGGGGCATCAGGCGGCGGACTGGCTGGAGCGGCCCGAGCGTGAGCAGGAGGAGAACACGCAACTGCTCATCGAGAGTTTGAAATTCAAGCCGGGCGAAAACGTCGCGGACATCGGCGCGGGCACCGGCTACCTCACGCGACGCATGGCGAAGAAAATCACGCCCGGTGGCCGTGTGTTCGCCGTGGAGATTCAGCAGGAGATGCTCGACGTGTTGACGAACAGGCTGGCGGGCATCGGCATCACCAATGTCGTCCCCGTCCTCGGTACCATCACCGATCCGAAGCTGCCGGCCAACGCGCTCGACACGATCATCATGGTGGACGTTTATCACGAGTTCGATCACCCGTTCGAGATGACGGCGGCGATGTGCCGGGCTTTGAAGCCGGGCGGACGGATGGTCTTCGTGGAGTTTCGTGCCGAGGACGAGAAGGTGCCGATAAAACGCGTCCACAAAATGTCCGAGGCGCAGGTGAAGAAGGAAATGGGGCCGCATCCGCTGGTGTGGAAGGAGACGATTGGCACGCTGCCGTGGCAGCATGTGATCGTGTTCACGCGGCGATAAGAAATTCCCGGCTCGCAACTCTCGCGCAGCCTTGGTGTTCGGGTTAAAGGCTTGCAGCTTTCCAGCCCGTTCAGGAGAGTGCGCGCCAGATTTTGAACACTCCCGACGTGATGCGACTGATCTTTTGCCGAGGCTTTTTTGCCGCGCTCTTTGCCGCGCTGTTTCTCACCGGCGGAACTGTCCGCGCAGCGCAGCACAGTGTGAACAACACGAACGGGCCGGGCGGAACAAACTGGGTTTTCAGCACGGGCGGCATCGTCACGGCCTCGCCCGTCTTGAGTGAGGATGGACTCACTCTCTACGTTGGATCGGGTGACCGTTATTTCTACGCGCTCTACACAGGTTCAGAGAGAGAGTTTCCGGGGACCAACCGGGTAAAATGGAAAATCAAACTGAGCGGCCCCATCCTGGCCTCCGCTGTGATTGACGGGGATGGCATTTACGTCCCCTGCAACGATGGCCGGCTCTACAAGCTCGGCGATGCTGGCGACCACGCCGTGCAACTTTGGGAAAAGCCCTTCCGCGCACGCCGCACTGGCCTCGGCAGCCCGGCGGTGTCAGAAGACGACGGCACCATCTACATCGGCTCCTCGGATCATAATCTCTACGCGCTCGATCCCGAGGACGGCACGGTGAAAAACCCCTGGCCCTTCCGCGCCTATACCGACATGGGCACGCCCCTCATTTCCAAGGCCGGCACGAATGGCGCCGAAACCATTTTTGCCGCCGCCGGCTCGCTGTTGCTCGGCGTGTCCACGGGGGCGGCGGAGGTTTCGCGTTTTACTCCCGGTAAAATTCTCCGCTCGCTGCCCGCCCTGGGTAAGAACGGCGAGCTTTACTTCGGCTCCAATGACGAACGCGTCTATGCGCTCGGCTCCGGCGGCACGACCAACAACGTCCTTTGGAAATTCCACACCGGACGGAATCTGAGCGCCTCACCCGTCGTGGGCGCGGGCGGCGACATCTACATCGGTTCCGAAAATGCGCGGCTCTACTGCTTCCGATCCACGGGCGAACTGCGCTGGTCGGTGCCGACCGGACGCCCGGTGCATGCGTCCCTGAGCATCGGTGCGGACGGCACGATCTACGCCGGTTCGGACGACGGGCAGATGTACGCCATCTCCGCCGAGGGGCAGGTGCGCTGGAAATTCCGCACACGCGGCGCGGTCCGTTCCGCCGCCGTCATTGATACGAAGGGCACGGTCTATTTCGGCTCGAATGACCGGAAAATCTACGCGGTCCTCGACGAGGCGGTGGCGGAGAAAAGCCCGTGGCCGATGTTCCGCCGCGATCGGCAGCACACCGCGCGCGCGACAAATGGCGAGCCATATATTTTCCAGAATCCGTCCGGCACGAATGTTCCGTTCAGCTTCATCCGCACCAACGTCGTGTTTGGAAAGACCAAGTTCGTCGTGACCAGCGGCGTGCAGGAGCTGACTGCGACGAACGGACAAAATGTGCTCGTCTCCATCGTAGCCCGGGCCGGTGCGCCCTTCTCCATCCAATGGCGGCGCGGCGTCGTGGACTTGGACCCGGCGAATTACCCCAGCGCGACCAACTCCACACTGGTGCTGACTAATGTCCAGGCCGAGGACGCAGGATCGTACACCGTCCGGCTGAATGGTTTTAAGACCGTGAACTCGGCTGATTCGGCCACGGGTGATTTCATTCTGCATGTGAATTCGACCCCTACTCTGACCTCAACCCTTTCAAATTATTTTATCCTGGCGGGCCAGGTGCTCACCCTCAACCCCGGAGCCGTCGGCTCCGAGCCGCTTTTTTATCAATGGCGTTTGAATGGCAGTGACATTCTCGGGGCCACCGGCTCCGTCTTTGAAATCTTCGCAGCCGCGCCGGGAACGAACATCTATGTATTGTTCGTCACCAACAGCTACGGCTCCACGATCAGCCGCCCGATGGTCGTGAGCGCATTCGCGATCACGAACACGCTGGCCGAGCAGACCCTGGGCGCAGGCCAGCAGCATTCGCTGGCGCTGCTCACGAATCGCACGCTTTGGGCATGGGGCTTGGATGACTTCGGACAGTTAGGCGACGGCAGGCAGGGTTCGGGCAACGCCCGCCTCATTTACGGCACGGCCCCGCAACTGGTTGATGCCGGAGGCGTGGGCGTCACCAATGCCGTTTGGGCCAGCATTGCGGGCGGCAGCCGCGAGGCCGAAGCCGAGGCGGGCATCCCCGGCGGTTTCTCGCTCGGCCTGCAGACGAATGGCTCGCTCTGGGCCTGGGGGCTGAACAGCGACGGACAGTTGGGCATCGGCTCGACCGAGTTAAGCGCCACGCCCGTGCGCGTCGGCACGGACACCAACTGGGTGCAAGTGGAAGCCGGCTCGACCCACGCCATCGGGCTGAAGCGCGACGGCACGATCTGGACTTGGGGCGGCAACCATGCGGGGCAGCTTGGAAATGGAACCACGGCCAGTCGCAACACGCCGGGCCGGGTCGGGACGGATTCAGCCTGGGTCGAGGTGCGGGCGGGCGGCCTCTTCAGCCTGGCCCGCCGCGCGGATGGAAGTCTCTGGGCCTGGGGGGCCAACAGCAAAGCGCAATTGGGACTGGGCCACCAGTTGCCAACCCTCTCGCCGGTGCAGATCGGCGCTTCGTTTGACTGGGCGATGGTCAGCGCCGGTTTTGAACATGCGCTGGCCCTGAAGCAAAACGGCACTCTCCATGCCTGGGGCGCGAACAGCAGCGGGCAGCTTGGTTTGAACAGCGTGACGATCAGAACGAACCCCGTCCAGGTCGCGACCAATGCGGACTGGTCGCTGGTGGAAGCCGGCACGGCCAGCAGCTACGCCATCAAGACCAACGGTTCTTTGTGGTCTTGGGGCGACAACAGCCACGGCCAGTTGGGCAGCGGCAATCTCACGGCTCGGAGTGTGCCTGGCCAGATCGCTGCGGATCGGACTTGGCGTGCGGTAGATGCGTCGAGACACGCGCTGGGCCTGACCGTGGACGGCCAGGTGTGGGCGTGGGGCGGGAACAATGCCGGACAGTTGGGCGTGGGGACGACGAACAGTTCCAGCCTGCCCGCGCTGCTCGACTTCGTCAGCACCACCAACCGCAACTCGACCAACGCGGCCAACCTGCCGGTCATCACCCGGCATCCCGAGGATCAGGTGGTCAATCAGGGCGGCACGGCGATTTTCACCATTGCGGCACCGGGAGTTTTGGCGGCGGACGTGCGCTGGCTGTTCACGTTGAACATCCCCGGACGGACGCTCACCAACGATACCGCCCTCCCTTTTACATACGCGGTCAGCAACGCCCAGCCCATAGACGGAGCCATTTACCTTGCTGCCGTTTCAAACCGATTCGGCACGGCCACCAGCCGAGTTGCCCGGCTGACCATCACGAACGTCGCGGGCTTGGTTTTCCTGCCCACGCAAACGAACACCAACGGAATTTTCATCACCAACAGTCCGCCGTTCATCACGCAACAGCCGACCAACCAGACCATGCAGGCCGGCCACACGGTCATTTTCCGGGTGACCGCTCGGGGCGCGGAACCGCTTTTCTACCAGTGGTATTTTAATTCGAACCTCATCAGTTCCGCCTTAAATCCATCTGCGGTCACCGCCACGCTCACCTTATCCAACGTCTCCGCCGCGAGCGTTGGGTTTTATGATGTCGTCGTTTTCAACGCCCTTAGCAACGTGCTCAGTTCCTCCGCACAATTTATCCTCACCAATTCCGCGCTGGCTCCTGCGCCTGGCCTGTCTGCCGCCAAGGCGGCTGGCGCGGAGATCACTCTCGGTCGCGTCACAACGGGAAAGGACGGAGTGGTAATTGAAGTGCAGGGCGCGGTCGCCTCACGCCGTTTGATTTTGGAATGGAAAGAATCGTTGCGCGACCCGTTCTGGCAAGTCCTGAGCACGAACGACAGCGGCTCCACCAAGCTCCTTGATCCTGCGCCGCCCGTGAACCGCGCCCGCTACTATCGCGTCCGCGCGGAGTGAGGACGGAGCGCGGGCTTTCCAGCCCGCAGCCATGTGATGACACCACCGGGCCTCGGCTGAGTTGAAACCTCTCTGACTAGTGGCTTGCTGCGGACAGGAATGTCCGCGCGCCGGATCACCGTAAAAACGTGGCGCGCAGAAAATCTGTGGCCGGTTCCAAATCGTTCAATGCCTCGTTCCAATTCACCCGCGCCGGCGCCGCCGCCGAGGAGGACTTTCCTTCCAGCGCGGAAGCCGAAATAAGTTTCTCCACCACCGCGTCGCTGGCGAGAAACTCGGCGAGCTTTTGCGCGCGCGCCGGATGCGGAGCGTTGCGCACGATGGCAACGGAGTTGGGAATCAGCACCGACTCCTCGCTCAACGGCAAGGAAGCCAGCGGCAGTCTCTCGCGCTGACCGGCGGCGATGTCGTCGAAGTCCGTCAGGCCAATCACCGCCTCACCACGGCCCACGAGTTTCACGACCACGGAATTGCCATCCACGAGAAACGGTTTGTTCGCCGCCAGTGCGCGGCACCATTGCTCCCAGCCGGCCACGCCCCACTGCCGTCGCAACGCGACGAACTGCGCCGAGGTGGTGCCGAACATGGGATAGGCCAGCGCCACTTTTCCACGCCATGCTGCATTGGTCAGTTCGAGCAAGGACTTCGGGGCTGAGGCAAGAGCAAGCTGATTGGTGTTGATGACAATGCGTCGGCTGCGGAAGCCAAACTCCACAATTGTATTCGTCTCCAGCGCGCCGCGCCGCGCCAGTTGCCGCGTGCGAAGCGCCTCGTTGCTCCACCACACGTCGCACTGCGGATGCTTGGCCTCGGCGAGCAGACGGTTCGCGAGACCCACCGTCTTCACCGCTTCACTGTCAAACACGGCCCGCACTTTGATGCCCGTCTGCTTCGTGAACTCGGCCAGAATCGGCTCGGCGAATTGCTGGTCTTGGGAGGTGTAGAGGACGACTTGGTTATGAGATTTCGTGTTGAACGAACTAATCGCGGGCAACAACCAAAAGGCGAGCAAAGCAACGAGCAGCAAAAGGCCGCCGCCAAACCAGAACTGCGACTGCACCTCGCACCACGCGAAGTAATCTTTGCGCCAGCCGCGCGGCCTGCTGTCCGGATTATTGCTCAAATGTCTGACAACGGCTTTTTTGAATCCTGAATGGATTCGGATAATCCAGCCCAGCGTTGCGCCGTCGAGGTGCTACGCTGGGTTTGAGGTGTGATGAGTTCACCAACCCTGAAGGGGTTGAATAAAGGCCGCGCTCGTCATTTCCTGATTCAACCCCTTCAGGGTTGAAAATCCTTTCGAACACCACACCCAGGGTAGCGCTCCGGCGGCGCAACCCTGGGCTGGATGATGCAATCCTTTCAGGATTGGGAACTGGCTCAATCGAGAGTCGGATGAAGATGTCGCGTGAAACGCACGCTTCGTTCCTAATCAAAACTCGATGCTGGTCATTGACTTCATCCAGATTCATGTGCGCCTCTGTTCACGCTGTCCGCTTGTGATACCACCACCACTCGAAGAGCAGCACGGCCAGGCCGGC